>NZ_JBHYKM010000022.1:0-1996 GCF_042741435.1 Streptomyces sp. NPDC058955
GGGGGGCGCCACCCCGCGCGCCCGGGGGGGCGGGGGGGGCGCGGGGGCTCCCCCCCCCCCCCCCCCGGCGGGGCGGGCGGCGGGGGTGCCGGGGCGCCGGCCGGTGACGGGACGGGGTCGGCGGCGGTGGGGGTCGGGCGGGTGCCGGGGGGCACCGTGACGGGTGGGGGGGTCGCCGGGGAGGGGGTGGGGCGGCGGGGGAGGGTGCCGTCGGTGAGGCGGCGGGCCGTTCTCGCCGCGTCGCGCGAGGCCGCCGCGCCGGAGTCGTTCGGAATCGCTGCCGTCATTCGGGGTCCACCTCTTGTCTCGGGGTCATCGGAACAATCGCCGCCAGGTCTCCGGGCCCGGGTAGCCGTCGGCCGCCGCGCCGCGCCAGCCCTGTGCCCGCTGGAACGCCTCGACGTTGCGGCGGTCCGCCTCCGTCCAGCGCGGACCGGGTCCCGACAGGTAGTGCTTGCCGAAGCCCCGCTTCACCAGTTGTTTGCCCAGCTTCTCCACATATGCGTTGGATTGGCCCGGACGGAAGGAGCCACGCCCGGGGAACCCCTTCGCATCTGTGCTCGGACCGCTCGAACCACTCGAACCGCCGATGTTCCGGCCCCCGCCCGAGACCAGGAGCTTCCAGGTGTGCGGGCCCGGCAGACCGTCCGCCTCCTTGCCCTTCCAGCCCTGCGCGCGCTGGAACGCCTGGGTCGCCCTGCGGTCGGCCTCGCCCCACCTCGGGCCGGGCCCCTGGGCGTAGAACTGCTTCCCGCCGCGCGCGACCAGCATCTGCCCGAGCCGCGTCACGTACGCGTTGTTCGCGCCGGGGCCGAACATCGCCCCGCCCGGGTACGCGGACCCGCCCGGCGCCGTCGAGCCGCTGCCCGCACCGGTGCTGCCGCTGACCAGGCCCTTGTAGCGGTAGGCCACGTACCGGTTCGAGTTCTCCCAGTACGCCATGGGCGTGGCCTGCTTCCGCGTGCGCGGCTTGGTCTGCTCGTAGGCGATGTACGACGTGTGGGTGTAGTCCGTCCAGCCGCCGAAGATCGTCACGTGCGAGCCGCGGGTCGGGTTGGCCGGGTTGTGGAAGAGCAGGATGTCGCCGGGCTGGAGCTCGGTGCGGTCGATGCGGACGGCGAAGCGGTCGAGGCTGCCGGTCCACTCGTTGCTGCGCAGGTTCCAGGCCATGGAGATGTAGCCCGAGCAGTCCTGGCGGTACCCGTCCGACCAGTACTTCTCCATCGAGTACGGCACCTGGGCCGCGACCCACAGCTTGGCCCGGTTGATGATCTCCGTGCGGGTCGTCCTCCGCAGCGTCTCGGTCGAGACCTGACTGGTCGTCGGGACGGCGCCGGGGGTGGGTCCGCCGTCGCCCTGCGCGGCCGGCGGGCCGTGCAGCGGGGCGCGGCCGCCCTGCGGGGTGTCGGAGCCCTGGGCGGCCTCCGCCGCGTCGGCCGCGTCCGCCGGGGTCACCGGGACCACGGGGGCGACGGCGGCGGCGATGCCGCTCGTCCCGCCGCCGCCCAGGACCGCGCCCGCCGCCGTCACCAGGACCAGGGCCCGGCGGGCGCCGTGCGCCGCCGGGTGGCCGCCCGCGCGGACCGGCAGGCCCAGCGCGAGGTCACGGCGGTGCCGGGCGCAGCCCGGGCAGCCGCAGTCGGGCGCGGGTTCGAATTCTTCGAAGACCGGCACGCTCATGTCGATTCCCCTCCACACTCGTCAAGATCTTTTGGGCCTCTGTTTCGGGCGCCAGTTTCTCAACTGTCTGGACAAATCGCATTTTGACGGATCAACGGCCTGATACGACCATCCGACAGGCCGGAGACGGTCGCCGTTGGTCAGGAGCACCCCTGGAGGTCGGGTAGAGTTATCTCTGTCAGCAGGCGCCGCTAGCTCAGTTGGTTAGAGCAGCTGACTCTTAATCAGCGGGTCCGGGGTTCGAGTCCCTGGCGGCGCACCGACAGAGATGGCCCCTCGCGAGAGCGAGGGGCCGTCTCGTTGCCGTGACTCAACT
>NZ_JBHYKM010000022.1:2006-8857 GCF_042741435.1 Streptomyces sp. NPDC058955
AGTGTCTTTTGACACAGATCTTAATATATCCGGGGGGGGCGGGGGCTCCCGCCCCGGCCCCCCCCCCATAGCTCCCGGCCCCCGCCCGCCCCCCCGCCCCCTTCTCGTTGCCGTGACTCAACTACCGTGCGTTGCGGGCCAGTTCCAGGGCGTACGCGTCGAACCACTCCCCCGCCTTCGGGCCGCCCCCGCACTCCCCGTCCGACTCGCCGGGCCGCTTGATCCACAGATACGCGCGGACCAGCGGGTCGCCGGTGCGCAGGGTCGGCGGCGTGCCGAGCGCCCGGCCCGGCGGGTTGCACCAGCTCTCCGCCGGGTCGCCCGCCAGGTGGGGGCCGTTCCCGTTGCGGCTGGTGTCGACGACGAAGGGCTTGCCGCCGACGAGCGCGGAAAGCCGACGGCCGTACGCCACGCTCTCCTCGGTCGTGCGGAAGTTCGAGACGTTCACCGCGAAGCCGTCGGCCGCCGTGACGCCGGCCAGCCGCAGCGGGGCGGCGAGCCGCTCCGGGGCGACCCAGCCGGCGTTGCCCGCGTCCAGGTGGACGGTGACCTGGGGCTGCCGCTTCAGCCGGTCGACGGCCGCCTTGAGCAGGGCGTACCGCTCGCCGCGGTGCTGCTCGGCGGTGCAGCCGTCGAGGACGTGCATCACCGCGTCCGGCTCCAGGATCACCGTCGCCCGCCGCCCGCCGATCCCCCGGGCGACGGCGTCCACCCAGGCGCGGTACGCCGTCCCGTCCCGCGCGCCGCCGGCCGAGTGCTGCCCGCAGTCGCGGTTCGGGATGGCGTAGAGGACGAGCAGCGCGGCGCGGCCGGCCTTCGTCGCCGCCTCGGTGAGCGCCCGCGCCTCCGCCTCCGGGCGGTCGGGGCCGAGCCACTCCGCGACCGGCCGGGTCGCGATCCGGTCGAGCAGCGCGGCCTCGGCGGTCCGCCCCGCCGCCCGGTGGGCGGCGGCGGCGCGGGCGGCCCTGCTGTCCGGGTTCACCCAGTAGGGCGCCTCGCCCGCCGCGGGCGGCCCGGGGGCGGCGGCCTCGCCGGAGGGGCCGGCGCAGGCGGTGACGACGAGGAGCGCGAGGAGCGCGGCGAGGGGTGCGGGCGGGCGTGCGGGCATGCGGGCCCCTCGGGCGCGTGCGGGGGTGACGGAGTCGCGACCATCGTGCCACGCCGCCCCTCTGCACGACGCGAGGCACGACCTGCCCCGCCGGGGCGGTGCCCACCCTCCCGCCCGGCCACGCGCCGGGCCCGCGGCGCCGTCCGCCGCACCTCCGTGTGGGCAGGCGTTCCGCAGGGCGGAACGGGTGGGCACACGGAACGGCGCCCGTCCGCCGGGCCTAGGCTTCTGCGCCTGAGCCCGCACCCCGTGTACGGCTCCGTACGGGTGCGGGTCCAGGCTCGGGGCGCGGAGGCACCGCTAGGGGTGCCGTTCCGTTGTGCCCACCCGTTCCGCCCCAGCGGAACGATTGCCCACAACGAAACGGCGGCGGCCGCCCGCGACGCCCCCAGCCGGGCGCAGCCCACAACGGCTGCGGCTACTCCGCTGATGTCAGGTAGGCGGAGACTACGACGTTGGCCGTGTAGGTGCCGGTCGCTCGGTCGAAGGTGCCGCCGCAGGTGATGAGGCGGAGTTCGGCGCGGGCCGGGTCGCGGGGGCCGTAGACGGCGCGGGGGTCGAAGGCGTCGCGGGGGACGACGCGGACGTCGTCGACGGTGAAGACCGCGACGGATCCGTCCGTCCGGGTGACGCGGACGGTCTCGCCGGGCCGGGCGGCGCTGAGGCCGTAGAAGACGGCGGGGCGCGTTTCCGTGTCGACGTGGCCGACGAGGAGCGCCGGTCCCGCCGCGCCGGGCGTCGTGGTGCCGGGGCCGTACCAGCCGACGGTCTGCGGCAGCTCGTACGGCGGCGGGTCGACCGCCCCGGTGGCGTCGAGGCCCCGGGGGACGACGGGGGCGTCGATGCCGAGGGCGGGGATCTGGACGCGGCGGGGTTCCGCCGCGCCGGATATCGGCGCCCGGGACGGCGGCAGGTCCACGCCCAGCGGGCGGCCGACCGCCGCGATGTCGCCGTGCGTCGGGGCCGAGCTGCCGCCGGGGCCGTGGACGGTGTCCCGGCCCCACAGCCAGAGCCCGAGGAGCAGGACCGCCCAGGCCACACCGGTGACCGGGCGGCTCGACGCGGCCACGCCTATTCCGTACGCCGGCGGCGGGAGCTCCGGAAGGCGACCGCGACGGCGGCGACGCCGGCCATGCCGAGGCCGAGCAGGGTGTACGGGGTGCCGAGGCCGTCCCCGCTCGCCGTCTGGGCGACGCCGGGCGCGGCGGGGGCGGCGAACGCGGCGGTGCCGCCGCCGCCCGCGCGGACCGGGGCGACCGGGGCCGGGCGGTGGCTGGGCTGCTCCTGGTGGTGCCGGACGGTGAGGGTGCCGACGTCGGGGTGGTCGTGGCCGTCGCAGGTGACGGAGACCTTGTACGTGCCCTCCTGGAGCCCGGTGCGGACGGTGGCGCCGCCGAAGAGGGCGTATGCGCCGCCGTCGCGGCCGGTGAGCTCGGCATCGGCGACGAACGCCTGGGACTTGGCGGCGCCGGTGGTGCCCTTGCAGCCCTGGACGCGGACGTCGACGTCCGCGCCGGGGGCCGCGGCGGCCGGGGTGACGGTGGCCTGGACGCCGTCGTGGGCGACGGCGGTGCCGGCCGCGGGGGCGAGCACCAGAGCCAGCGCCGCCCCCGCGGCACGGAGAGCGATGGGACCTGAACGCATGGTGACCTCCTGGTACTGGCAGGGTCACCCGGTTCGGGCGTTCTCGCATCCGCAGGGGCGACGCTCCGTGAGGGCTACACGCGGTCGACGAGGTCCGCGATCGACTTCACGACCTTCGAGGGGCGGAACGGGAAGCGGTCGATCTCCGCCTCCGAGGTGAGGCCGGTGAGGACGAGGAAGGTCTGCATGCCCGCCTCCAGGCCCGCCAGGATGTCGGTGTCCATCCGGTCGCCGATCATGGCGCTGGACTCGGAGTGGGCGCCGATCGCGTTGAGCCCGGTGCGCATCATCAGCGGGTTGGGCTTGCCCGCGAAGTAGGGCTCCTTGCCGGTGGCCTTGGTGATGAGGGCGGCGACGGAGCCGGTGGCGGGGAGCGGGCCCTCCAGGGAGGGGCCGGTCTCGTCCGGGTTGGTGCAGATGAAGCGGGCGCCGTTGTTGATGAGGCGGACCGCCTTCGTCATGGCCTCGAAGGAGTAGGTGCGGGTCTCGCCGAGGACGACGTAGTCCGGGTCGTGGTCGGTGAGGACGTAGCCGATGTCGTGCAGGGCGGTGGTGAGGCCGGCCTCGCCGATGACGTACGCGGTGCCGCCGGGGCGCTGGTCGTCGAGGAACTTGGCGGTCGCGAGGGCCGAGGTCCAGATGTTCTCGACGGGGACGTCGAGGCCCATGCGCAGGAGGCGGGCGTGCAGGTCGCGGGCGGTGTAGATCGAGTTGTTGGTGAGGACCAGGAACGGCTTCCCGGTCTCCCGCAGCTTCCTGATGAACGCGTCGGCGCCGGGGATCGGGACGCCCTCGTGGATGAGGACGCCGTCCATGTCGGTGAGCCAGGATTCGATCGGCTTGCGCTCTGCCATGGGTGCGGGACTCCTGCCGTACGTGACGTGCGTGTGCTGGGGGCGACGCGACAGCGCTGTGGCGACGCCCCCAGCCTAGGTCAGGAAGGCGTCACGGTGACCCCGTCGATCGTCCAGTACCAGTTGTTGGAACCGGTGTAGCGGAAGCGGAAGCTGACGTTCGAGGCGCCGGCGGGGACCGCGACGGTGAGCGACTGGGGCTGGGAGATCACGTCGGAGGTGTAGCTCTTGACGACGGTCGGGGTGCCGCCGTTGAAGGAGGCGAGCACCTGGGCGGTCTGGGCGCCCTCCTGGCGGTAGAGGGTGGTGAAGCCGAGGGTGACACGGGCGGCGCCGCCGACCGCGTACGCCGGGGTGACCAGGGTGGTGTCGTACGCGCCGGAGAAGCTCTTGTCCGACCACTCGTCGGAGTCGGCGACGGCGAAGACGCCGCGGGCGCGGACGTTGAGCTCGCGGGACTGGTCGCGCTGGGTGCGGGACCAGAACTCGTCGGTGGCGAAGGACCAGCCGCGCCACTCGGTCATGCCGCCGGTGCCCATGGCGCCGTTGATGACGGACCAGCCGGCGGGCGGGGTGTGGGTGAAGCCGAGGACGCCGGTGGGGATGCCGGTCTCGTCGACCCGGCCGCCCAGCGAGCCGTACAGGGCGTCGAACGGGTCGGTGGAGCGCTGCTGGATCGGCTTGCCGTCGAGGCCCCAGGACGGGTCGGGGACGATGCCGAGCTGGTGGAAGACGGTGGCGGCGACGTCGACGAGCCGGGTGTCGATGGGCCGGGCGCCGGCGGCGATGCCGGGGCCCTGGGCGAGGACGAAGGTGCGGCGCTCCTCGATGGCGGAGCCGCCGTGGCCGCCGGCGTCGGTGTGGCCGTGGTCGGTGGTGACGATGACGGTCCACCGCTCGGAGGCGTACGTGGGGCGGGCCCGGATCGCGGCGAGGAGGCGGCCGAGGTAGCCGTCCTGGACGTCGATGGCGTCGAGGTACTTCTGGCTGGCGGCGCCGTGGTTGTGGCCGATCTCGTCGGTCTCGCCGAAGTAGACGAAGAGGACGTCCGGGTTCTGGTGGCGCAGGACGTCCTCGGTGATGTCGGTGATCACCTTGTCGTTGACGACGTAGTTGTTGTCGTAGACGAGCTTGGCGTCGGCGCCGGGGGTGACGGTGCCGTGGGTGTCCAGTTCGGGCCAGTCGACGGCGGCGAAGAGCGACAGCTCGGGGCGGACCTGGTGCAGACGGGCCAGGAAGCCGGGGTACTTGGCGTAGTTCTTGCCGGTGAAGGTGTTGTCCCTGACGCCGTGCTTGTCGGGCCAGACGCCGGTGGAGATCGTCGACCAGCCGGGGCCGGAGGAGGTGGCGGCCATCGGGTTGGCGTAGAGCAGGGAGCGGCCGTAGGTGCCGTTCGCCATCAGGGACTTGAGGGTGGGGGCCTTGGCGGCGTCGATCCGGTCGTGCCGCAGGCCGTCCATGCCGACGACGAGGACCTTGTCGGAGCTGGTGCCGTTCGGGAGCGTCGGGGTGGCGGCGTGGGCGGCGGGGGCGGCCGCGAGACCGGTGGCGGCGAGGGCGGTGCCGGCGGCGGTCGCGGCGAGCACGGTGCGGCGGGAGATGCCGGGGATCGGCATGTCGGAGTCCTCCGGGGAAGGGGAAGAAGGGGACGGACGCACACCAACGCCCCTGAGGAATCAGGGGCGTTGGTCCGTACCCGTTATCTTTCCGCTATCTGCGGAGGGGGTCGAGGGGCCGTGCGGTGAACTCTCAGCTGCCGGTCGCGGACTTCCACGCGTCCACGTAGGACGAGAGGTTCTCGTCGATGTCGGCCCAGTCCGGCTCGAAGATCTCGACGCCCTCGATCAGCTTCGCCAGCTCGATGGCGTTGGCGTCGGTGGCCTTGACGTCCTTGCGGGCCGGGAAGCCGCCGCCGACGGCGCTGACCTCGCGCTGGGCGCCCTCGCTCAGCATGAAGTCGAGGAGCTTCTTGCCGTTCTCGGTGTGCGGGGCCTTGTCGACCAGGCCGGCCGCGTAGGGCAGGGCGAAGGTGGTGGGCTTGCCGCCCTCCTTGGCCGGGAACCAGATGGCGAGGTTCGGCATGGACTTGGCCTGGGCGAAGTTCATCTGCACGTCGCCGTTGGCGACGAGGAGTTCGCCCTTGTCGACCTTGGGGGCGAGCTTGGAGGTGGAGGAGGACGGGCCGACGTTGTTGGCCTGGAGCTTCTTCAGGTACTCCATGGCGGGCGCCTGGCCGCCGAAGTCGTGCATGGCCTTGATGAGGACGGCGGTGCCGTCGCCGGCGACGCCGGGGGTGGAGTACTGGAGCCTGTCCTGGAACTTCGGGTCGAGCAGCGCCTCCCAGGTGCCGGGGGCCTGCGGCAGCTCCTTCTTGTTGTGGATGAAGCCGAAGTAGTTGTTGACGACGGAGGTCCAGGAGCCGTCGGCGGCCTTGTCGGCGCCGTCGACCTGGTCGGCGCCCTTCGGGGTGTACTTCTGGAGGAGGCCCTTGGAGCCGGCCTGCTGGATGAAGGGCGGGAGGGTGACGATGACGTCGGCCTGCGTGTTGGACTTCTCGCGGAGGGCCCGCTGGACCATCTCCCCGGAGCCGCCCTCCACGTACTTCACCTTGATGCCGGTCTCCTTCTCGAAGTCGGCGAAGACCTTGTCGTACCAGCCGTCGCCCTTCTCGCCCTTGAGGCCGTCGGCGCTGTAGACGGTGACGACCTTCTCGTCGGAGGCGGCGGAGGAACCGCCGCAGGCGGTGAGGGAGGCGGCGAGGGCGAGGGCTCCGGTGACGGCGGCGACCGGCTTGGCGTACGTGCGCATAACGTCGTTCTTCTCCTGGCGTGAGGGTTATCGGTAGGACGCTCTGGTGCGGATACGGGAGACGGCGAGCAGGACCAGCAGGGTCGTGGCCATGAGGACCACGGCCAGCGCCGATCCGGTGAAGAGGGACCCGCGGTCGGTGGCGGTGAAGACCAGCACCGGCAGCGGCATCCAGTCCGGCGGGTAGAGCATCATCGTGGCGCTCAGCTCTCCCATGGACAGGGCGAAGCAGAGCCCGGCGGCGGCGCTCAGGGAGGGCAGCAGCAGGGGCAGCCTGACCCGGAACAGGACGTACGAGGGGCGGGCGCCGAGTCCGGCCGCCGCCTGCTCGTACATCGGGTCGAGGCGGCGGGGAGCCCCCCCCTCCCCGAGGTGGGGGAATGCCGGGGGCCCCACCCAGTGTGGCCCGAGAACACTCACGCGGGGGCGCGTTTTTG
>NZ_JBHYKM010000022.1:8867-28528 GCF_042741435.1 Streptomyces sp. NPDC058955
GCGCGCCGGCGCGGCGCCCCGCCCCGCGGCCCCCCCTGCCTCCCCCCCGGGGGGGGGGCGCGCCCCCCCCCCCCCCCCCCGACTGGTGGGCGAAGGCCGTGACCAGCACCGTGTGGGCCAGGATCACGATCCAGCGGGTGCCGTTGAGGAGCAGCGGCGGCCGGGAGAAGGCCACCAGGACGGCGAGGCCGACCACCACCGAGGGCACGGCGAGCGGCAGCACGAACAGCGCGTCGAGCGCCCGGCGGCCCTTGCCGCGCAGGGAGGCGGCGGCGAGCGCGGCCCAGGTGCCGAGGGTGAGCGCGAGGAGGCTCGCGGCGGCGGCGGTGACGAGGCTGGTCGTCAGGGCCTGGAGGGACTCGCCGCGGACGGCCGCCGTGTAGTGCTCGGCGGTCGGGCCGGAGGGGAAGGCGCCGGACCAGTGGGTGGAGAAGGACGCGGCGACGATGACGAGGAGGGGGACGGCGAAGAGCGGCGTGAAGAGGACCGCGAAGACGAGCCAGGAGGCCCACCGTCCGGAACGGCTATGCACCAGCACGGCGGCTCACCCCCCGGTAGACCGCGTAGAGACCGACCGAGATCGCGACGTTGACGACGGCGACCACGCAGGCGGCGGCGTAGTCGGATTCGAGGATGGCCTTGGAGTAGACGAGCATCGGGAGGGTGGTGACGCCCTTGGCGCCGGTGAACAGGACGATGCCGAACTCGTTGAGGCACATGACGAGGACGAGGCTGCCGCCGGCCGCGAGGGCGGGCAGCGCCTCGGGGAGGATCACCCGCCGCACGATCCGGGCGGGCCGGGCGCCGAGCGAGGACGCCACCTCCAGCTGCGCGGTGTCCAGCTGGGAGAAGGCGGCGAGCAGCGGCCGCATCACGAAGGGCGTGAAGTAGGTGATCTCGGCGAGCAGGACGCCCCACGGGGTGGTGAGGAAGTGGAACGGTCCTTCGGCGGCGCCGGTGACGCCGGTCCACATCCCGTTGGCCATGCCGACCGTGCCGTACACGAAGAGCAGGGCGAGGGTGATGAGGAAGGAGGGGAAGGAGAGGAAGACGTCGATGAACCGGGAGACCGCCTTCGCCCCGGGGAACGGCACGAAGGCGACGATCAGCGCGAGGACGAAGCCGAGGACGAGGCAGCCGACGGTGGCGCCGACCGCGAGCCACACGGTGGTGACCAGCGCGTCCCGGAAGGAGGCGGAGGAGAACACCTCGGCGTACGCGCCGGGCGCCAGCGACTCCTGGACGACGAGCCCGAGCGGGTAGAGGAAGACGAGCCCGAGGACGGCGACGGGCGGCAGAGCCCAGACCCAGGTGGGGACGGTACGGCCGCGGGCCGGGCGGCCCGCCGTGACGACGGGCCGCGCGGCGGTCTGGGCGCTAGCCATCGTGCACCCCCGCCGCCAGCAGCACCGCGTCCTCCGGCGCGAAGTGCAGCGTGATCTCCTGGCCCAGCGGCGGCGTGTCCCGCAGCTCCCGCACGTCCGCCTTCACGCGGTGCCCGCCGACGTCCACGTACAGCCGGTGGGTGGCGCCCCGCCACTGGACCTCGGCGATCCGGCCGCGCAGCGCGTTGGGCCCGTCGCCGAGGCCGATGAGGTGGGGGCGGACGCAGAGGGTGGCGGTGGCGCCGGGCGCCGCGTCGCCGGCCGGGACCTTCAGCGCGGTGCCGGCGAAGTCGACGCCGTCGGCGCCGACCCGGACCGGCAGCAGGTTGGCGTTGCCGACGAAGGAGGCGGTGAACGCGGTGCGGGGGCGCCGGTACAGCTCCTGCGGGGTGCCGCAGTCCTGCAGCCGGGCCCGGTCCATGACGGCGATCCGGTCGGCGAGGGTGAGCGCCTCGACCTGGTCGTGGGTGACGTACAGGACGGAGACGTCGGGGAGTTCGCGGTGGAGCCGGGCCAGCTCGGCGAGCATCCCGGAGCGGAGCTGGGCGTCGAGCGCGGAGAGCGGTTCGTCGAGGAGGAGGACGTCGGGGCGGATGGCGAGGGCGCGGGCGATGGCGACGCGCTGCTGCTGTCCGCCGGAGAGTTCCCGCGGGTGGCGCCTGGCGTAGGCGCCCATGCCGGTCATCTCCAGGGCCTCGGCGACCCGGGCGGGGATCTCGGCCTTGGGGTGCTTGCGCGCCTTCAGGCCGAAGGCCACGTTCTCGTCGACGCGCAGGTGCGGGAAGAGGGCGTACTGCTGGACGACCATGCCGATGCCGCGCTTGTACGGCGGGAGGTCGGTGACGTCCCGGTCGCCGATGTGCACGCGGCCGGCGGACGGCCGGACGAAGCCGGCGACGGTGCGCAGGGCGGTGGTCTTGCCGGAGCCGGAGGGCCCGAGGAGGGCCATCACCTCGCCGGGTTCGACGGTGAGGGTGAGCCCGTCGAGGACGGTGGTGTCCCCGTAGGCGACGGAGACGCCGTCGAAGCGGATGCCGCTGGTCACGACTCGTACTCCCGTATCGCGGCGGGGAGTTCGGCGACGGAGCCGAGGACGTGGGTGGCGCCGTGCGCGGTGAGGGCGGGCTGGTCGTGGGCGCCGGTGAGGACGCCGGCGACGATCCCGGCGCCGGCCCGGACGCCGCTGAGCACGTCGTACGAGGTGTCGCCGGCGACGACCGCCCGCCGGACGTCGGCGACGGCCCCGGTGCGCAGGAGGGCGGTGAGGACCATGTCCGGGTACGGGCGGCCGCGGCCGCCGGCGTCGGCCGGGCAGAGGGTGAGGTCGGCGAGGTCCCGCCAGCCGAGCGCGTCGAGGATGGCGTCCTGGGTGACCCGGGCGAAGCCGGTGGTGAGGACGACGGTGCGGCCCTGGTCCCTCAGCTCGGCGATCGCCTCGGCCGCGCCGGGGACCGGGGCGACGAGGCCCTCGGAGACCAGGGTGCCGTACGCCTCCTCGAAGGCGAGGTTGGCCTCCTGGGCGCGGGTCTCGTCGCCGCCGAGGAGGTGGCGGAAGACGGAGATCTTGGACTCGCCCATGGTGGCGCGGACGTGGTCGATCATCGTGGCCGGGTCCTCGCCGAGGCGTTCGGCGGCGGCCGTGAAGGCCCGCTCGACGAGGCCGCCGTCGGCGACGGTGGTGCCGGCCATGTCGAGGACGATCAGGTTCATCTCGGTCATCTGCTGCTTCACCAGCCCAGTTCGTTCGCGGTCGTCTCGGCGATGGCGGGCGAGCAGGTCATGCCGCGGCCGCCGGGTCCGGTCACCAGCCAGACCCCGTCCCGGACCCGCTGCCGGTGGACGACCCGGGTGGTGTCCACGCACTGCGCGTACACGCCGGCCCAGCGGCGGCGGATCGCCGGCAGCGGGCGGCCGAGCAGCGACTCGACGACGCGGACCAGGTGCTCGTAGGGGTCCTCGACGGTGTCGAAGGCGAAGGGGTGCTCGTACTCGTGGGTGTCGCCGATGGTCAGTCCGCCGTCGAGGCGCTGCACCATGAGCAGCTGCATCTTGTGGGCGGCGGCGGTGGGGTCCTGCGCCTGGCCGGCGTTGAGGGCCTCCAGAGCGCCCGACGTGTAGGCCGGGTAGTAGCGGAAGGAGTCGGCGTCGGCGACGGAGGTCGTCAGCGGCTCGCCGAGGGGGGCGGTCTGCATCATCTGGAGGCGGACGCGGCGGACCGGGACCGGTCCGGCGACCTCGCGGACCAGGCCGGAGAGCCAGGCACCGGTGCACAGGACGACGGCGTCGCCGCTGTGCAGGTCGCCGTGGTCGTCGCGGACCGCGTGCTCGCCGACGACCTCGCGGACCTCGCGGTTCGGGAGGAAGGTGTAGCGGCCGGTGGCGAGGAGTGCCTCGCGGAGGGCGAGCTGCGCGGTGCGCGGCTCGACGGCGGCGTCCCGCTCGCACCACAGGGCTGCGTCGAAGGCGCCGCGCAGGGCCGGGTTGACCGCCCGGGCCTCGTCGGGGGTGAGCAGCTTGTAGCCGCGGGCGGGGGCGTCCTCGCGGGCGACGGCCGCCTCGGCGACGGCCAGCTCCAGCTCGCCCCGGACGGGGGTGAGGGAGCCGATCGGCCGGAAGCCGAGGCCGGGGACGCGGGCGCCGATGCCCTCCCACAGTTCGCGGGCGCGCAGGGCGGTGTCGAGTTCCTCGCCGCCCGCGCGGCCGCTGACCCAGATCTGGCCGAAGTTCCTCAGGGAGGCTCCGCGCGCCTCGGCCTCGCGCTCGATGTGTACGACCTCGTGGCCGCGTTCCACTGCCTGCCAGGCGTGCATGGTGCCCACCACGCCGGCTCCTACGACGATCACCTTCATGCCGTCCACGCTCGGGGCGGCGGGTGACCCGGGACGGTCGCGCGGACGACGGGACGGTGAACGGCCCGACAAGCTTGGACTAGACCCGTTATCTTCTCGTGATGTGCGGGGGTGGTGCGGTCGGGGTTCCGGTCAGTCCTCCTGGCGGCCGAGGTGGGCGGTGAAGGAGAACCGGTCGCCGCGGTAGAGGGTGCGGACCCGCTCCAGCGGCCGCCCCTGCTCGTCGCGGGAGACGCGGTGCAGCAGCAGCATCGGCAGGGCCGGCGGGGTGCCGATGAGCAGCGCCTCGCGGGGGGTGGCGAGCACGGTCTCGATCCGCTCGTCGGCGTCGCCGAAGGTGATGCCGAGCCGGTCGCGGAGGTAGCCGTAGAAGGAGGAGTCGGGGTCGAAGTCGCTGTCGAGGCGCGGGACCCGGGCCTCGGAGACGTACGTGCTCTCCAGGCCGACCCGCTCGTCGTCGGCGAGCAGCACCCGCTCCATGTGCCAGACGGGCGCGCCGGGTTCGACGCCGACCTCGGGGGCGAGCGCGTCGGGGCAGGGGAAGCGGTCGAGGGAGACGATGCTGCGGCCGGGGCGGCGGCCCTGGCGGCGGACGCCCTCGGTGTAGCTGGCGAGCGAGAGCGGCTGTTCGAGCTTGGGTCCGGCGACGACCGTGCCCCGCCCCCGCCGGCGCAGCCTCCCCTCCAGGAGGAGTTCGCGCAGGGCCTGCCGGACGGTCTCCCGGGAGACCTCGTAGCGGACGGCGAGGTCGCGCTCGGTGGGCAGCGCGCCCCCCTCCCCCAACTCGTCGACGAGGACGGCGAGTCGCGCCTTCACGGCGTAGTACTTGGGCACCCGGCCGTGCTCCGGGACACCGGAACGGACGGGGGCGCCGGGGGCGCTGGGGGCGCTCGGGGTGTGGTGCTGGTTCATCCGGGGATCGTCGCAGACGGGGGTGAACGGGAGGGTGTACGGCGGGTGTCCCGCCGGTTCGGGGCGAGTGGGTGGTGTCCCCGCCGGCTTCAGGGGCGCGGTCCGCCGCCGAGGCGCCGGGCGGCGCGGGTGAGGAGGCCGCCGGCGAGGGCGAGGGCTGCCGCCCAGGGGGCGAGGCGGGTGGCGTCCTCCGGTCCCGTGTGGGCGAGTTCGGGGCGGGGGTGGGGGGCGGCGGTGCCGGGGCGGCGGCCGGCGGGGGGTGGTGGCGTGGACCCGTCGGGCGAGGGGGTGGGGGCGGCGGTGGGCGCGGGGGGCTCGGCGGGGGCCGGGGGGTCGTCGGCCGGGTCGGGCGGGCCGATCGTGAGGCGGTAGTCGTCGGAGCGGCCGACCCAGTCGCCGTCGGCGCCCCGGCGCTGGACGAGCGCGGCGTTGACGACGACCTCCTCCGGTACCGCGTCCGCCCGGAAGGCCATCCGGACCGGCACGGTGACGGCCCGTCGGGCGGGCACGGCGAAACCGCCGAAGCCGGTGAACGCGCCCACGCTCTCGGCCTCCTCCGTCGCCTCGAAGGCGACCGGCCGCCAGCGCTCGGCCGCCGCGTCGTAGAACTCCAGCCGGATCTGCTCGGGCCGCAGCACCCGCTCCTCGTCGGCCAGGACCAGCACCGGATGCACCCCCGTGCAGGGACTGCCGGTGGTGTTCCGCACCTCCAGCTCCCAGGCCCGGAAGGCCCCTCCGGCGGGATAGTCGGTGGGCCCGCCGTGGATCCGCGTGTCGAGCGGGAACCCGGCGTCGGCGGCGGCGCCGCAGGCGGGTGCCGGCGCGGGGGCGGCCCCGGCGGAGGCGGGTGGCAGGGTCAGCGTCAGGGTGACGGCCACGGCGGCGAGGGCGGGGGCGCTGCGCAGGGGCCGGGGGGCGGGTGCCATGTGCGGGTGCCTTTGTGCTCGCGGACGTACGGATCGCCCGCGACGCTGCCACACGGTCCGCCCCGCGCCGGGCGGCGACACCCCCGGGGACCCCGGCCGGGCCACCGGATCCGCCCGATCAGCCTATGGTCCGACGGTCCGATGAACGCGCGGCCGTGGGAGGGGCCTCCGGTTTCGGCGCCAGACCGAAGACCGGGGCCAGGACGAGCTGGGCCGCGCCCAGCGCCACGGCGTGCGGGGCGGTCGCCACCTCGACCGGGGTCGGCAGGCGGAGCCCCGCCAGCACGGCGGCCACCCCCTCGGCGAAGACCCCGGGCGCCGCGAGGACCACCCGGCCGCCGAGCAGGACCCGGTCGATGTCGAGGAGCCGGACCAGGTTCGCCGCGCCGGTGCCGAGGATCCGCGCGGCCTCGGGCAGCTCCCCCCTGGCCACCGCCGCGAGGCAGAGCACCTCCAGGCAGCCGCGCGCGCCGCAGTCGCAGGCCGGCCCGTCGAGCTGGACCGTCTGGTGGCCGAGTTCGCCCGCGCCCGTCCGCTCGCCGCGCAGCGGGGCGCCGCCGACGACGAGGCCCGCGCCCAGACCCGTACCGAGGTGGACGTAGGCGAAGGAGCGGGGCGCGCCGGGGCGCACGGCGAGGCCGAGGGCGGCGGCGTTGGTGTCCTTGTCGAGGGTGACCGGCAGCCCGAGGCGCGCGGCCAGCTCGTCCCGCACCGGGAAGCCGTCCCACACCGGCGCCCCCGTCACCCGCCCCGGCACGCCCCGCCGGTGGTCCAGCGGGCCGGGCATGGCGAGCCCGACGCCGAGGACGGGGGCGGGGACGGAACGGGGGGCCGCCTTCGCCTCCGCGCCCGTCGCCGTCTCCGCGCCCGCCTCGGTTTCCGCGCCCGCCGCCGTCAGCAGCGCCCGTACCTCCTCCGTCAGGGTCGCGAGGACCGGATCCGGGCCGGCGGCCAGGGTCAGGGGGTGGTGGCGGACGGCGACGGGGGCGCCGGTGAGGTCCGTGAGGGCGAGGGTCAGGCCGTCGCGGTCGAGGTGGGCGCCGACGGCGTACGCGGCGCCGGGGACGAGCCGCAGGACGGTACGCGGCTTGCCGCCGGTCGAGGCGCGGCGGCCGGCCTCCGCCGCCAGGCCCTCGGCGCGCAGCCGGGCGGTGATCTTGCTGACGGCCTGCGGGGTGAGGCCGGTGCGGGCGGCCAGTTCGAGGCGGCTGATGCCCTCCTCCCCCGCCGTGCGCAGCAGGTCGAGCACGAGCGCCGCGTTGTGGCCGCGCAGCGCCGTCAGGTTGGCTCCGGCCCCGGGGTCTCTCGTCATCACCGTCACCGGCCCATTCTGCCCCCTGCTTGCACTTCGGCAACAGCGTTGCTTAAGTGCTGTCCATGACCCCCCTCACCACCCCCGCCCCCCTCCGCGTCGGCCTCGTCGGCTACGGCCTCGCGGGCTCCGTCTTCCACGCCCCGCTGATCGCCGCCTCCCCCGACCTGACGCTCACCGCCGTCACCACCGGGAACCCCGAGCGCGCCGCCGAGGCGCGGGCCGCCCACCCCGGCGTCCAGGTGCTCGCCCGCCCGGAGGACCTCTGGGCCGACGGGGGCCCGGAGCTCGACCTGGTCGTGGTCGCCTCCCCCAACAAGACGCACGTCCCGATCACCGAGGCCGCCCTGGAGGCGGGGCTGCCGGTCGTCGTCGACAAGCCGCTCGCGGCGACCGCCGCCGAGGCGCGCGGCCTCGCCGCGCTGGCCGAGGAGCGCGGGCTGCTGCTGTCCGTCTTCCAGAACCGGCGCTGGGACAGCGACTTCCTCACCCTCCGCCGCCTCCTCGACGAGGGCGAGCTCGGCGAGGTCCAGCGCTTCGAGTCCCGCTTCGAGCGGTGGCGGCCGCGCCTGAAGGGCGGCTGGCGCGAGTCCGGCGCCGCCGAGGAGATCGGCGGGCTCCTGTACGACCTCGGCAGCCACGTCGTCGACCAGGCGCTGGTCCTCTTCGGCCCCGCCGTCTCCGTCTACGCCGAGTCGGACGTGCGCCGCCCGGGCGCCGAGGCCGACGACGACACCTTCGTGGCGATCACCCACGCGAACGGCGTCCGCTCCCACCTGTACGTGAGCGCCACCGCCGCCCAGCTCGGGCCCCGGTTCCGGGTGCTCGGGCAGCGCGCCGGCTTCGTGACGTACGGGCTCGACCCGCAGGAGGCGGCGCTCCGCGAGGGGCTGCGGCCCGGCCCCGGCACGGCCTGGGGCGTGGAGCCCGAGGCGCTGTGGGGCCGGCTCGGCGCCGGGGAGTCCCCGCTGACCGGCGGCGGGACCCCGGTCGAGTCGGTGCCGGGGGACTACCCGGCGTACTACGCGGCCGTCGCCGCCGCCGTGCGCGGCACCGGCCCGAACCCGGTCACCGCGCGCGAGGCCGCCGCCGCCCTGGACGTCCTGGAGGCGGCGCGGCGGTCGGCCCGCGAGGGCGTGACCGTCAGGCTGACCCCGGCGACCGACGGCGCCGACGGCTGACGGCGACGAGCACGCCGCCGCCGAGCGCGAGGCCGGCCGCCGTCACGCCCATGACGACCTTCCCGGTGCCGGCGCCGGTCTCGGGCAGTTCGCCGCCGCCGCCCGGGCCGCCGCCGTGGTGGCCGCCTGCGCTCCCGCCGGCGCTTCCGCCGGTGTCGTCGCCGTAGCCGCCGTCGGAGCCGCCCCCGTTGTCGGAGCCGCCGTTGTCGGAGCCGCCGTCGTCACCTCCCGAGTCGCCTCCCGAGTCGCCGCCGCTGGAGAGCCCGCCGTCGGCGGAGTCGGTCGGGCTGGGGGTGGGCTCGGTGGGGGTCGGCGTCGGCTCGGTGGGCGTCGGCTCCGTCGGGGTCGGCTCGGTGGGAGTCGGCTCGGTGGGAGTCGGCTCGGTGGGGGTCGGCTCGGTGGGGGTCGGGGTCGGCTCGGTCGGCGTCGGAGTGGTGTCCGTCGGGGTCGGCGTCGGGGTGGTCGGCGTCGGCGTCGGGGTGTCCTCGTCGCAGGACGGCAGGTCGCCGTTGAACGGGTAGTTGTGGATCTCCTGGCCGCCGCCCCGGCCCGGCTCGGACGCGTGGGTCAGGTTGCCGGTGGTGAAGAACCGGCCGTTCATGCCCGGCATGGTGATGGTCGCGGTGCTGGCCTGGTTGCCGATCAGGACGCTGCCCGCGAACTGCGCGGTGCCCTCGAACGTGACCCGGGTCGCGTCGGGGAAGTTCCACAGCAGCCGGTCGCGGAGCCCCGGCAGGCCGCCGATGTAGGTGTCGACGGTCCGTTCGCCGCCGAGGACGTTGACGAGGACGGTCGCGTTCGCGGGGATGTTCTCGAAGCGGATGCCCTGCTGCCCGCCGCTCGCCGATTCGAGGTCGAAGTCGACGGTGAAGACCTGGAGCGCGGAGGTGCCGTCGCCGGTGAAGAGGGTCTCGGAGCCCTTGTTGACCGCCGTGCCGGTGGGGGTGCGGGAGGCCCCCCTCACGTACGCGTAACACTGGCTGGCGGCGGTGAGTTCGCCGCGCAGGGCGGTGTACGGGGCGACGGCGGCGGCGTCCTTGACGGGCGCCGGGATCACGGTGCCGGTGACGGAGCCCGCGTACAGCGTCTTCCCGGTGACGGACCCCTCCTCGGTGAGGAGGCGCTGCCCGGGGGCGACGGTGATGTTCTTGCCGACGCTGAGGAAGGCGGTGCCGTTGTCGGGCACCACGCGCGAACCGACACCGGCGACGCCGACGTTGTAGACCGCCGAGACGCCCGCGCGCTTGGCCTGGTCGAAGCCGCCGAGGACGACGACCTTGCCCTCGGCCTCGGCGGCGGCCTCGCGGACGAGGAAGTCGCCGCCGACGAAGACGTTGACGGCGTTGTCCCGCCAGATCACGCCGCCGTTGTTGATGTCGGGGTACGTGGGCGGGCACTTGCCCGGCTTGCAGGGGCCGAGCCCGCCGGGCAGCGGATCGGCGGCGCCGGTGGCGGCGAGGCCGCCGACGAGGGCGCCGGCGGAGAGGACCGCCGTCGCGGCGGAGAGGGCGAGGCGGGCTCTGCGGCGGGGGACGCGTTCGGTGTTCACAGGTTCCATGTGCCGCAATATGCATAAAAAGGGATGAAAAGAGCGGCACCCCACGCGGGGTGCCGCCATTTTCGGCCGGGTCGTGCGACGGACGGGTCAGGCGCTCTTGAGTTCCTGGCGCTGGCGGCCCAGGCCCTCGATCTCCAGCTCGACGACGTCGCCGGGGCGGAGGTAGGGCTTCGGGTCGGGCTGCCCCATGGCGACGCCGGCGGGCGTGCCGGTGTTGATGACGTCGCCCGGGTAGAGGGTCATGAAGCGGCTCACGTACCGGACGACCTCGGCGACCGGGAAGATCTGGTCGGAGGTGTGGCCCTCCTGCTTCAGCTCGCCGTTCACCCACAGGCGCAGGGTGAGGTCCTGCGGGTCGGGCACCTCGTCGGCGGTGACCAGCCAGGGGCCGAGCGGGTTGAAGGTCTCGCAGTTCTTGCCCTTGTCCCAGGTGCCGCCGCGCTCGATCTGGAACTCGCGCTCCGAGACGTCGTGCGCGAGCGCGTACCCGGCGACGTGCGCCAGCGCCTCCTCGTCGGTCTCCAGGTAGCGGGCGGTCCGGCCGATGACGATCGCCAGCTCGACCTCCCAGTCCGTCTTCACCGAGCCGCGCGGCACGAGCACGGTGTCGTCCGGGCCGACGACGGTGTCGGCGGCCTTGAGGAAGACGACCGGCTCGGCCGGGGTGGCCTGGCCGGTCTCGGCGGCGTGGCCGTGGTAGTTCAGCCCGATGCACACGACCTTGCCGATCCGGCCGACCGGCGGGCCGACCCGCAGCCCGGTGGCGTCGCCGGAACCGCCGTACGCGGGCAGTACCCCGGCCTCGGCGGCAGCGCGGATCCGGTCGAGGGTGGCGGTGTCCGAGAGCAGCCGTCCGTCGACGTCGTTGGTGAAGGAGGACAGGTCGCGGAGGGTCCCGTCCCCGTCGAGGAGGGCGGGGCGCTCGGCGCCCGGCGGGCCGACTCGCAGCAGCTTCATGGTCTTCTCCCTGTGGTCGAGGTGGGCCCGGGGGGAGGCCCTTCGGTGCCCCGGCCGATGGAGTGCGGCCATCGGAGGATCGTCCGATCCTCCAAGACTCCCGTTCAGCCCGCAAGACCCCGTTCAGCCTGCGGACCCTTACGCGCGAGTAGCGACGCGGGGCGGCAGCGGCCGCCGCATGAGCAGCGCCCGCTCCACGACGGACCAGGCGGCGCTGGTCACCAGGTAGAGCCCGACCGCCAGCGGCACCACGGCGGCGGTCACGAGCGTCCCGAAGGAGAGCAGCGGCAGCACCCGCCCCAGGGCCGCGGGCCCGCCCCCGCCGGGCGCCGCCGCCATCTCCCGCCGGGTCCGCAGGTACTGGTACGCGGCCACGGCGAGGGTCGCCGCGAAGAGCGCGAGGTACACCAGCCCGGCCGGCCCGAAGGGCCCGCCGTCGCCGAGGGCGTCGGCCCACCGCGCGTCCAGCGGGGCGGCGAGGAGGCTGTGCCCGGCCATCCGGTCGCCGGAGGAGAAGAGGGAGTACAGCAGGAGGAAGGCGGGCACCTGGAGCAGGCTCGGCAGGATCCCGGCGAACGGCGAGACCTTCTCCTCGGCGTGCAGCTCCAGGATCGCCCGCTGGAGCCGCTCCGGCCGCTTCCTGTGCTTCTCCCGGAGCGCGGCGACCCGGGGCGCGAGCCGGACCCGGGCCTGCTGGCCTCGGACGGAGGCGCGAGAGAGGGGGTGGACGGCGAGCCGGACGAGGGCGGTGAAGAGGACGACGGCGGCGGCGGTCGAGGCGCCGCCGAAGGCGGGCTGGAGGAGCGCGGCGAGGCGCCCGACGAGGTCGGAGAAGGCGTCGAGGACGGGGGACGGGAAGACGGACAAGGGAACCCTCCGGGGTTCGTCGTGCCGGGGATGGTGGGTCTCGGCATGACGGACCGCGCGAAGGGGTGCGCTCGCGCGACGCGAGGACCCCTACGCGGCCGTCGGGAGGGAACGCCCGGGCGCCCGGGGCCGGGGGCGCCCGGCGGCGTCGGGGTCGCGCTGCGGGAGGAAGGCCGTGCGGCGGGCCCGGTCGCGCAGCGCGGTGCGTATGAGCGTGGACGGCGCGGCCGGAGCCGTACGGACGCCGACCAGGCCGCAGACCACGGCGGAGACGGCGACGACCACGGCCGCGCCGACGGAGCCGTCGGTGAGGACGAGCCCCGCGAAGGCGATCACGAGGAGGACCGGGAGGAGGACGAGGGGCGCGACGCGCCGCACGACGGGAAGGAGACCGAGGGGCGCGACTCGCCGCAGGACCAGACTCCCGCTCATCACGCCCCCCGTTCCCCGAACTTCACTGTCCGTCGGGTAGGACGAACGGCTGTACGGGAGAGTTCCCGGGCGGTCGTACGGAAGAGATGCCGGGTTTCAGAGAGCCGTCGGGTCCAGCGGCGTGAGCAGCCGGCGCGGTGCGAGGAGCGCGCGGGCGACGGGGTCGGCGGGGTCGGGGTCGAGTCCGTCGCCGGGCCGCATCTCGATGTCGGCGGGCATGACGAGGACGCGGCAGGCCGGGCACGCGCCGCCGCGGTCCAGCTCGGTGCCGCAGTCGGCGTGGTGGAACCGGCGCAGCGGCAGGGTGCCGGGGATCTCGTTCCTCCCCCAGGCGCCGAGGGCCCACAGGACGGGCCAGAGGGCGAGGCCGCGCTCGGTGAGGACGTACTCGTCGCGGGGCGGGGAGTCCTGGTAGCGGCGGCGGTCGAGGACACCGGCGTCGACGAGGGCCTGGAGCCGGCCGGCCAGGACGGCGCGGGGCGCGCCGAGGTGGGCGAGGAAGTCGCTGTAGCGGCGGACGCCGTAGAAGGCGTCGCGCACCACGAGGAGGGTCCAGCGCTCCCCGACGACCTCCAGGGCGCGGGCGATGGAGCACTGCTGCTGGGCGTAGTCCTTGCCGAGGGCCATGCCCACCAGCGTACCGAAGAGGGTTCATTCAACGAACCAAGGCGGGTAGGGTGTGGGCTCCCGAGTGGGTTCAATCACCGAACCTACCGAATTCGCTCTCGATCGGGTGGAGGCCCCCGTGCGCACGACCCGTTCCCTGCCCCCGGACACCGCCGCCCCGGCCCGCTCCCCCGGCCCGGCCACCCTCGCCGTCACCGGCATCGCCACCGCCCTCGCGCTCATGAACTACACGGCGCCGATGCTGACCCTGCCGGCGACGGCGGAGGCGTTCGGGACGCCGTCCTCGGCGCAGGCGTGGCTGCTCAACGGCACCCCGCTGGGCCTGGCCGCGCTGCTCCTGGTGGCGGGCGCGCTGGCCGACGCGCACGGCCGGCGCCGGGTCTTCCTGCTCGGCACGCTGGCCCTCGGCGTCACGACGGCGCTCGGCGCCCTCGCCGGCTCGACGGCGCTCTTCACGGCGGCCCGGATCGCGCAGGGCGCGGCGAGCGCGGCCGTCCTCGCGGGCAGCCTGGGCCTGCTCGCCGACGCGTACCCCTCGGGCCGCGACCGGATCCGGGCCACGGGCATCTGGGGCGCGTCGGTCAGCGGCGGAATCGCCCTGGGCCCGCTCCTCGCGGGCACGCTCAGCCTGCTGGACTGGCGCCTGGCGTACGCGGCGCTGGGCACGGCGACCGTACTGACGGCGGCGGTCGGGGTCCGTACGCTCCCCGGCGGCCCCCGCTCGGCAGGCACCGGCACCCGCCCCGACTCGGCAGGCACCGGAACCAGCACCCACCCCGACCCGGCACGCTCCGGCTCCCGCCCCGACCTCGCCGGCGCGACGACGCTCGCCCTCGCGATGGCGGCGCTGCTGACGGCCCTGACGCTGGGCCGGGACGGCTGGCTGCGCCCGGCGATCGGCCTGCTCCTCCTCGCGGCGGTGGCGCTGACCGCCCTGTTCCTGCTGGTGGAGCGCCGCGCGGCGCAGCCGATGATCGACCTGGGGCTGCTGCGGAGGCCGGAGTTCCGGGTGGCGGCGCTGGGGGCGCTCTTCACCGGACTGGCGGTGATCGGCCTGTTCAGCGTGGTCCCGGCGCTGCTCCAGCGCGGGGCGGGAATGGCGCCGCTGGCGACGGCCTGGCTCTTCGTCCTCTGGTCGGGCACGTCGTTCGTGGTCGCGCTCCAGGCCCGCCGGCTCGCGGGCCGGATCTCGGCCCCGCACCAACTGGCCGTCGGCTTCGTCCTGTCGGCGGCTGGCGTGCTCGCCCTCCTCGGCGCCCTCGACTCCCCCGCCCTCCCCTGGCCGCGCCTGATCGCCGGCCTGGTGGTGGCGGGCGCGGGCAGCGGCCTGCTGAACGCCGCGCTCCCCCGCCTCGCCGTCGACTCCGTCCCCCCGGAGCGGGCGGCGATGGGCTCCGGCGCGAACAACACGGCCCGGTACATCGGTTCGGCGGCCGGCGTGGCCCTGATGCTCGCCCTCTCGGCGGCGGGCCCCGACGCGGCCGTGACGGCCGCCGCCGCCCTCGCCCTGGCGGGCGCGGCACTCACCGTCGCAGGGTCGCCCAGACGACGAGCCGGTAGCGGGAGGTGAACTCGGGCGTGCAGGTGGTGAGGGTGAGGTACGAGCCCGCCCGGGAGTACCCGTACGAGGGCTTGACGATCGACCGGGGCACCGGCTGGATGACGCCGGTGTCGCGCGGCGAGGTGACCGGCAGGATCTGGTCGACGCGATAGGTGTACGTCCCCTCCCGCGTCCGCAGCGAGATCTCGTCGCCCTTCCGCAGCCGGTTGACGTACCGGAACGGCTCGCCGTGCGTGTTCCGGTGCCCGGCGAGCGCGACGTTCCCCGGCCGGCCGGGCGCGGCGGTGCCCGGGTAGTGCCCGACGTAGCCCTTGTCGAGCACCTTGCTCTTGGAGATCCCCTGGGCGACGGGCACGGTGAGCCCGATCCGGGGGATGCGGAGCACGGCGAAGGTCTCGCCGGAGGGGGGAGGGGAGGCGGTGGCCGGGGCGGGCCCCCTGGGAGGCGAAGCCGAAGTGGAAGCGGAGGGCGAGGCGGAAGCCGAAGCCGAAGCCGTCACGGCAGGGGAGGGGGCAGGGGAGACCGGGCCCGACGACTCGACGACCACCGGAAGAGGAGAGATGTCCCACTCCCGCTCCAGCTGGCGCACCTGCTCCCCGGCCTCGGCGCGGGCCTGCTGGTTGGTCCACCACAGCTGGTGGACGACCAGCAGCAGGATGAGAACACCGCAGGTGACGACGGTCTCGGCGGCGCACCAGAGCAGGCGGGCGAGTCCACGGCGCCCCGAGCGCGCCTGGACGACGACCGGCACCCTCTCCCGCCCCCTGTCCCGCACGCCCGGCACGATAAGCGCTGCGGCGCCAACTCTCCAGGGCCGTACAGCAGTACGGTGAAGGGCATGCGCCCCGACACGCCTGCAGCCCACACCGCCGAAGCCGACCGTCTGCTGCGCACCGCCGCGCAGTACCCCGGCGACCGGGAGCCCCTGCTGCTCCAGGCCGCGGCCCACCTGGAACTGGCCGACGACCGTCCGGGCGCGACGGCCCTCTACGACGACCTGCTGTCCGGCGACCCGGCGGCACCGCACCTGATCCGCGCGCTCAAGGCGGCGAACCTGTGGGAGTACGGCCACGAGGCCGAGGCGAGGGCCATCATCGACGGCGTACGCCGCTCCCGCCCGGCGGAGGCGCCCCCGTGGGAGATCGTGGCGGAGACGCTGGAGGCCCACGACGAACTGGAGGAGGCGGAGGCGACCCTCACGGAAGCGGCGACGCTCCTGGCGAAGACCCCGGAGGAACTCCCCCACCCCACCGTCTCCCTCCTCACCACCCGCCACCGCGTCCGCCGCATGCTGGCGAGGGACCACGACACGTGGGACACCCTGGCGGACCGCCTCCACCCCGGCTCGATCCCCCTGGACGAACTCCACGACCCGAAACGCCTCTGGTCCCTGGGCTCCTCCGACCCGGCGGAACTCCAGGCCGAGATCACCCGCCTCCGCGCAGAACTGGGCACCTACCGCACGGCCCTCTCCCGCCCCTTCCCGGTGGCGGTCCTCCACTGGCCGGAGCGGGAACTGACGGAACTCCTCACGTCCTACCCGGAGCTGGAAACGGAGTACCCCACCTACCGGGCCCACCTGACGGACATCGAAGCCTCCCTCCGAGAACTCGCCACGGCCGGCACCCCCAACCTCGGCATCGTCCGCGCCACGGTCCCCTCCTACGAAGCCTTCGCCGCCTCCGAAACCTCCTCCCCCGCCAACGCCGACCTCCTCCCCCAATACACCACCACCCTCGCAGCCCGAGCCCGAGCCCTCCCGTGGCCACCGCTGAGGACGGCCGCGTGCTGGTGCGGCGCGGAGCGGCCTTACGGGGAGTGCCACGGGGCGGAATGAGCCCCCGGCCCTCCGGCAGAATGCCTGTGTGTCCGAAGCCCTCCCTTCTTCCCCGGGCGTTTCGGCCCGCATGAGTCGGCAGCCGAGCAAGAACACGGCCGCCGAGCTTGCGGTCCGACGTCTGCTCCATGCGGCCGGCCTTCGCTATCGGGTCGAGTACCCCGTGCCGGGCATGCCCCGGCGCCGGCTCGACGTGGCCTTCACCTCGGTGAAGGTGGCCGTACTGATCGACGGCTGCTTCTGGCACGGCTGCCCGGAACACGCCACGCATCCGAAGGCGAACGCGGAGTGGTGGCGGCAGAAGCTCGACCGCAACATGGCCCGTGACAGGGAGACGACCGAGCACCTGGAGGCCCAGGGGTGGACCGTGCTGCGCTTCTGGGAGCACGTACCGCCGGACGAGGTCGCCGCGACGGTACGGGCGACCGTGGCGGAGAAGCGGCGAGCGGGGACCCGAGGAGCAGGGGAGCGGACGACGCCGGAGACGGGGGACCGGCACGATGACGCGTGACCCCCTCCGCTTCGTCGACGTCTGCTCCGGAGCGGGTGGCCTCGCCTCCGGTCTGGAGACCGCCGGCTTCGCGCCGACCCTGCTCCTCGACCACAAGCACCAGGTGTGCGAGACGATCCTCGCGAACCGGCCGCACTGGAACGTGGTCTGCGAGGACCTGGTCGATTTCCTGCCCGACGAGCACCCCGAGAGCCTCGACGTCGACCTCCTCTCCGCCGGTCTGCCGAGAGTGAAGGCATCGGCGGCGCGGGGGACCGACGACGCCGGAGCGCTGCGGCTGCTCGAGGCGACGGTGTACCTGCTGCACTCCGTCCAGCCTCGTGCCCTGCTGCTGGAGAACCTGCCCGCGTTGGTCGACTCCGCCGAGTACGCCGGTATCCGGTCGTTCATCGAGAAGGAGCTGACCCACCTCGGCTACGGATTCCGCTGGTTCGTTCTGAACGCCGCCGACCACGGCGTGCCACAGGAACGCCGATCGGGGATCCTGGTGGCACTCAAGGAGCCGTGGTTCGACGCATTCGTCCCACCGCGGCCGACGGTCGCCGAGCACATCCCCGTCGGACGGGCGCTGCTCCGGTCCATGAAGGCCCGGGGATGGCGTGACGCCGAGGCCTGGGCGGCCCAGGCCCTGGCGGTGGCGCCGACGCTGGTCGGCGGGTCCGAGAACCGGGGCGGGGCCGATCTCGGCCCGTCCGGCACGAAGCGGGCCTGGGCGCGGATGGGCGTGAACGCGGGAGCCCTGGCCGACGAGGTCCCCGGACCGGAGTACACGTGGCCGCGCCCGACCGATCCCGCCCTGATGGTGAAGCTCACGGTGGACCAGGCGGCCCTTCTCCAGTCCTTCCCCGCGGACTGGCACATCACCGGACGCAAGACGGCCCGGTACCGTCAGATCGGCCACGCCACTCCCCCACCGGTGGGCGCCGCGCTCGGAAGGTCGCTGGCCACCGCCCTGCGCTCTGTCCACAGGGTGTAGAGAGGCGTACGTCGAGCCCCGGCCCGCCGGCTAGAATTCGGACCCATGAGTCACATCGAAACGGACAGCTCCTCACCGGCGAGGTTCCGCATCCTCGACCTCTTCGCCGGTCCCGGCGGGCTCGATGTGGCAGCGGACGTCCTGGGGCACGAGGTGACCGGCATCGAGTGGGACGCCGGAGCATGCGCCACCCGCGCCAAGGCGGGGATGGACACGTTCAAGGGCGACGTGCGTGAGTACCGCGCCGCCTTCTTCCCCCACGCCCAGGTACTGACCGGTGGCCCCCCCTGCCAGACGTTCACCGTCGCCGGGCACGGCGCGGGCCGCAGGGCGCTGGATCAGGTGCTGCAGTACATCGACCGTCTGCACCGGGCGGTGCGCGAGACCGCAGACACTTCCGACGCGTCGGTCGCCTGGACACACGTCTTCCGGACCTGGCGGAAGATCCACGAGGAGCTCCGGCTCAAGGAGGTCGAGGCCCGGACCGTCAAGGCCGAGAAGAGGGCCGTGGAACAGTCCAGGACCCAACTGCGCAAGGCCATGCGGAAGCGGCTCGAGACGATGGGCAACTCGCCGGAGGAGGCGAAGGAGTTCCTGAAGGGCCTCGGGGATCCGCAGCCCTCCGACTGTCCCGACGACGAGGTCGCCCGCCTGCTGAAGGAGTTCGGCGAGCTGACCGGCCGGTTGGACAAGCTGAAGGACAAGCTCGAGGAATTGGGCGACGAACGGACAGGACTCGTTCTTCAGCCCCTGTGGTGGATCATCGAGCGGAGCAGGAGGCCCGGCTCGGTGCCCTTCCACGCCGTGATCCTGGAGCAGGTGCCGGCCGTGATGCCGGTGTGGAAGGCGTACACCGAGGTCCTCGGCACCCTCGGGTACCGCACCACCACGCAGCTGCTCCACACGGAGGCGTTCGGCGTTCCTCAGACCAGGCGGCGTGCGGTGCTGATGGCCCGCCGCGACGGTGCCGACCGCTCCCCCCTTCCTCCTGTGCAGCAGACGCACGAGCTGTACCACCGAGGAAGGACCCTCGCCGACACGCTGCCCGTGGAGGATGCCGGGGGCGAGGGCGACCGGCCCCGCGACAAGTGGATCTCCATGGAACAGGCACTGGCGAGCGCCGGCCGTTTCTCGGAGGACGTGCGCGCCCGGCCGCCGTTCACCGTCGTGTCCAACTACGGGACCGGCGGCAAGCCGGACGATCGGGGTCGCCGTGACCACGACACCCCCTCCGCCACGGTCACCGGGAAGGTCTCCCGGAACCGTCTCGTCCATCCGGGCACGGACAGGAACCTCGACGGCGGCCTCGCCCGTTTCAACAACGCCGAAGCCGGAGTGCTGCAGACCTTCCCCGCCGCCTACCCGTGGCACGGGAACGACATCTCGCAGCAGATCGGGAACGCGGTGCCTCCGCGGCTCGCCCTTCACGTACTGCGCCACGTGCTCGAACCCGACCTGGGCGAGAAGGAGGCCGCGGCCAGGCTGGACCAGTGCATCGAGAAGCTGATGGCCTGGAAGCCCCGGCGGACGGCGGAGCCGCGCGAGCAGGACGGTCTGGAGGGCCACCCGCTCACCGGCCGGTGACCCTCCCGCCCCTCACTCCTTGACGACTCGGCCCCGGACGGGCGCCGTCTCGAAGAGGTCGGCGAAATAGTTGGGGTGGGGGCCGCCCCCCCTGTTTGGCCCCCGGTGCCCGGCGGGGCCCGGCCGGCGGGGCGGGGCGGGGGGGCGGGGGCGGGGGGGGCGCCGCGGACACGAGGGCCCCCCCGC
>NZ_JBHYKM010000022.1:28538-60279 GCF_042741435.1 Streptomyces sp. NPDC058955
AAACATTCACCACTCGCCCCCGCAGGGCGCCCGTAACCATGAGTGCGCCTAAAAAGTCGTTGAGGTCGAACACCAAATTATTCGGCACCGGTTCCTCGTCGGGCCCGTCCGGCAGGACGTGCCTCGGTACCGAGGCACGGGCGGCCTCCTCGATCCAGTCGCGCACCGCGCTGGGTTCGCGAGGCACATCGGGGGCCAGCGCGTCGTAGACGAGAGTCGCGCCGGCGGCACTGATCGCCGTCATCAGACCCTCGATCTCACGACCGGTGACGGCGACGCCCCGCTGCATGACCTGGACGAGTGCCTGTGCGGTGGGTCGGTGGTCGATCAGCTCCCGTCGGAGCGCCGAGTGGATGAGGTCCTGGTTGCCGCAGGCCGCGACCACCGGCGCATAGTCCGCACCGTCCCGGAACATCTCGGCGGCCCACCACAGTCGGGAGAAGCACTGCCGGTCGGGCGCGCCCCTGAACCGCTCCGGACCGATCTTCGACGTCGTCCGGGAGAAGTGGCGCCAGGCCACGTAGTCCGGTGCGACGGCCAGTGCCAGATGGGTCCACAGTCTGCGGTCGGCCGCCTCCCGACGGGTGAGGCGCAGCGCGGCGTGCAGCCGGGGCGCCAGCCAGGCGTCGGCCTGCGTCCGGTTGTCCTCGAACGCGTGCATCGCGTCCTCGATGAGGTCTCGGACCGGTTCGACCTCCCATCGAGGGTCCTCCTCCGGCAGACGGTCGACAACCTTGTCCAGGTCGACACCGGCATGCCCCGCGACCCCCTTGAGCAGGTCCTCCGTGAGGAAGGGCTCCGCGGCGGCCGCCGACAGCAGGCCGAGGCGGAGGGGCACGTGGTACGGCTTCTCGATCATGCGTGGTCCCCTCGGTTCGACTGCTGGAGCGCCCGCAGGGCCTGGGAGAGGGCGCGGCTCACGCCGGCCCGGCGCACGGCCGCATAGTGGATGCGGGTCTGGAGCTCCACCCACCCGGCGTCACCGGTGCGCCGTCGATGGACCCGGCGGAGCGCTTCCTCCACGTGGACGCCCGGGACGACGTCGGGGAGCATCTCGCGGAGCACCTCGCCCCTCCAGTCCGTGGGGAACACGGGCGTTCCGTCCGGCTCGGTCTCCAGGTCGCCCACGGCACTGTGGAAGACGGCCGTCCACACGTCCGTGGACATCTGGGTGACGAGCAGTTCGTGGACCTTGTTCTCCATGCCGCCGCTCTCGGCGTCCAGGAGATCGGTGAAACCCTCGACATCGGTGTTGACCAGGACGGCCGGGACCCGGCCGGAGGCGTCCACGATCCAGGGGGCGTCCGCATACGCCTGGAGCCACTCCCGGGAACTCTTGGCGAACCCGACCTGCTTGACGTCCAGACGCAGCCCGCCGAGGGGTTCGTCGGCGGTCACGTCGACGGTCCAGTCCTCGTCGGTCTCGGCGACGGACCGGCCCGCGACGTCGTCGACGGTGGCGACGGCCTGGGCGGAGAGGAAGGCGCGGCCCACGTGGTCGTCCCGGTTCACCTCGACGAACCCGGACCACTCCTTGCTCCCCGGCGCGTCCTGCCGGAGCTCCACGGAGGTCCGCACGTTGGTCTCGCCGTCGGCGAGCGTGACCAGCACCCTCAGCCCGGTCCACGGGGCGTCGTCGGCGACAGCGCCAGGAGGCAGCGTGGCGGAGAGGCCGATCCTGGCCGAGGTCCACTCGTCGTGCTGTGCCACGCCCAGGGCGACGGTCCGCTGCGGCACGGACCAGGCCGAGGTGTCCAGAAGGTCCCGGGTGTTGTCGGGCAGCTTGAGGGACGCCGAGGTCACCCGGAGGGTGATCGGCCGGTTGAGCCGCTTGTACGGATAGAACTTCATGCCCTCATTCCCCCTTGCCGGCACGCAGTTCGAGCACCAGCCGTGTCAGTGCGGTACGGACCGGATGGCTCGTGACGTCGGTGGCGCCGGCGAACACGGCACGTCGGGCGCCGGGCGTGAAGCGCAGCACGCCGTCCTCGACCTCGCAGCCCTCTTCGGCGACGAGTTCCGCCCAGTCCAGGCGGGGGCGGGCTCCCGAGCGCACGTCGAGCAGGACCACGGGGGTCATGACGGGAAGTTCTTCGGCGCGCGGCAGCTTCACCTCCGCGGTGACCCGCCACTCCCCCGCCGGGCCGATGGACGCCTCGAGGCCGTCGAGTTCCGGCAGCCCGGGCCCGGCGGCGCGCCGGGACGTGGTCCGCTTCGTCGGGGAGACGGTGAGGGCCTTCCGCAGCTTGGCGCCGCCTTCGTCGCCGGACCGCTTGGGCCGGGCGACCAGCTCCTTCACCGCCGCGTTCACCTCGGTGGTCAGGCGCGCGATGCGGTGGTGCGCAGTGTGCGACCAGCGCAGGGTCAACTCCTCCGTCTGGCCCCACCGGTCGTGCTCGGGCGGTTCGGCGGCCCGCAGGAACTCCTCGGCCTCCTCGGCGAAGGGGGCGGTCTCCCCGGCGGCGGTCCCGGTGAGGAGCACCGCCTGGAAGCTGTTGACGCCCAGGGGAAGCCCCGCCACAGGTGATCGTTTGATGGTCATCCGGTTGCCGCGCAGCGAGTGGACCTGCTTGGGGACGCCGTCCTTGTCGCCCGCGTCCGTGACCAGGAGGACCGCCTGATGCGTACCGAGAGTGCCACGTCGGCCGCCTGCCAAAGGCAGTCTCAGCGGCACCGTGCGCAGCGCGACCTGCCCGGCCTCGGTCAGCCGGTCGACGGTCGTCCCCTCGTAGAAGGCGCGCAGTGCCCGGGTGCGCGCCGGCTGGGCGTCGGTGGGGTCGATCTGCTGCTCCTCGACGACGACCTGTCCGTTGCGCAGCGTACGGACCGAGGTCTCCAGGAGGGGGAGCCTGCTCCCTCCCGCGGTCATGGCGGCCCAGAAGTCCCTTTCGAGGGCCTCGACCAGGCGTCGGTGCATGGATCGGATGTCGCGGGTGCCGTCGTCCTCCTGACCGTCGCGGCCGTTCTCGTCGTCCAACGCCCGTTCGGCGTTGCTCTCGTCGAGACTGGCCACGTCGTGGGCACCGACGATGAGGAAGGAGGTGCCCGGCTCATCGCTGTCGCGGGTGAGATGGAGGCGCTCGACGGTCTCCTCGTCCGCCCACCACGAGCGGGTGACCTGGGCCCCGGGGCTGTCGGGGTCGGGCCGCCCGAGCCAGGCGGGTCCGGCATAGGTCCCGTCGCCGACGGACCGCCACGGCAGCTCCAGACGTCCGATGACGCGCCGCTCGGTCCGGCCCTCGTGGGGTACGGAGAGGGTGGAGTTGATCAGCACCATGCCGAGGGCACTGGTCGCCCACAGGGTCGCCTTGCCGAGGCCGAAGGAGCCGCCGGCACCGCGGTCCGACTTGAGGCTCTCCAGCTGACGCCGGACGACGGCGGCGAACTTGCCGTTGTCGTAGTCGTCGCCGACGAGGCCGGACGCGTTGTAGTCGTCGACGCGGAGGAGGACCAGCCTCCCCTTCTCGAACATGTCGCGCACGCCGGCGTGGACGACCCGCCCGACCTTCTGATGGGCGGCCGTCTCCGACACCGCCTCGTAGTGGGGCTGGAGTTCGTCCCAGAGGATGGCCTGTCGGAACGCGTCGAGCGTCTCGCCGGTGATCTCGTGGATGGTGTAACGCACGCGCACCGGACGCCCGTTGTCGACCAGGCGCTCGTCGAGACTGTTCTGACAGGTCTCGCGGGCGAGCACCTGGACGTCGGCGTCGAAGGCGAAGGCCGCGGCGTTGCCGCCGTCGCGGCCGCCGTCCTGGTAACCGGGGCGGTGGTACCAGGTGATGGGGAGGCCGGCCTGCGTGTCGGTGGTGCGGGTGTGCACCGTGCCGATGTCCGTGCCCAGGGCCTTGGCGATCTCCGCCATCATCGTCGGGCGCGGGACCGACCGTCTGGTGATCCACGCCGACACCGCGGCGCGCGTCAGGTTCAACTCGTCGGCCAACTCGGCCTGCGTCTTCCCCGCGAGCTTGAGCTGGCGGGCCAACCAGGGCCCGAAGTCCTCGCCCGTCTCCATGCAACCACCCGTTCGTCGACCGCGTCCATGAACACGAGCAGGCTAATTTGACATGAGCCGAGCCGTCAACTGCCGCTTGACTCGAACCGCCGATCGAGGGGCTCGAAGCACTCTGCCCGAAAAACTCCGAATAGTCCGAACCATACCGATCTACGCCGCTTCACCCTGCCGCAATCGGAGCCGGGAGCTCCTCAAGTGAAGTCTCCTCAAAAGGACTTGACGGTGCCACAGATCATTGCGAGGCTCTTAGGGCCGGAAAAGCCGTGCCGTTTCGAGAAGACATCTCGATGCGCACAGAACAGCTCTGTCCTCAGCCGGTCTTGCTCCGCCCACGAGGCACGCAAGCGGAATCCCACGAGACACGTTCCGCGAACCACCATGGGACACCACGCACCTGGCCCTCCCATGGCGCAAGGACCGTTCGAAGCAGGTTCGACCTGCGTCGAACGGCGATCCGACCTGCCCGCCTGCCCGCACGACGCACCTTGCGTCGAAATTCGGCGTGGGACGCAGCAACATTCCCGAACGATGAGGAGACGAGCATGACCGATCTCTACGGCGAGTGCCCCCTGAATCCCCCGCCCTGGTCCGGACGGGAGTGCTCCGGCGCCGAACTCGGGTATCGGACGACCGCCCCGGACATGCGGGAGAACTTCCTGAAGGAACTCGGGGAGAGCCGTGTCTATTTCACCGAGATCGTCGGCATGACCCTGCCCGCCCACGAGCCCGACCGCGATGACGGCTGACCGCTCCCTCGCCTCCGCGCGGCGCGCCGGCCTGGTGCAAGGCACCGATGCCCCCCGGGACCTTGAACCGGGCCGGCCCACCGCGGCCCTTCCTCTTCCCTCCCTCCTCGACCCCAGGAGCCGCAGAGACATGTCAGCCACGGACTCCCCCGTCATCCGGACCGTCCTCGATCAGTCGGCCCGCGTCCTCCAGACCTACGCGGTCGACCCCGGCCTCATCCCGGAGCACGCCAACAGCGAACGCCGCATCACCCAGGGCGGGTACGGCGACCGCCAGCTCTTCGAGCTCGTCCAGAACGCGGCCGACGAGATCGCGTCCCAACCGGGCGGCACGGTCCACGTCGTGCTCACCGACACCCACCTGTACTGCGCCAACGAGGGCACGCCCGTCTCGCCCGAGGGCGCCGAGACCATCCTGCGGATGAGCATGTCGCGCAAACGCGGCGGCCAGATCGGACGCTTCGGCGTCGGAGTGAAGTCGGTGCTCGTCGTCACCGACGCACCGCAGTTCTTCAGCACCACCGGCTCCTTCGGCTTCGACCGCGACTGGGCCTACGAGCGCATCCGGACCGTGCCGGGCGTCGAGGCGCACCTCGGGGCGGCCTTCGAGGCCCCGGTCCTGCGCATGGCCCGCCCCCTGGACATGACCGTGGAGCGCGCCCAGGACGGAGTCCTCGACGAACTGCTCCGCTGGGCCACGACGGTCGTACGACTGCCGCTGCTCCCCGGCGCCGCGGACCGGCTGGCCCAGGACATGCACGGCGGCCGGTCGAGCGTCTCCTCCCGCGAGGAGTTCCCCCTCGGCTTCCAGCTCCTCTCCCCGCACGTGGCGAAGGTCGTCCTGGACGACCGTCGGCCCCGGCCCGTCGTGCGGCGCGTCCTGACCACCGAACAGGTCGGCGACCTGCACACCGTGCACGAGGAGCGCACCGGGAAGCCGACCACGGCGGACCGCTGGAGGGTCTTCACCGTCACGCACGAGCCGGGCCCCGCCGCGCGGGCCGACGCCGGTGAGCTGCACGACCGCCTCTCGCTCGAACTCGCCTGGGCCGTCCCGGCCCTGGAGAAGGACCCGAGGACCGGACTGCACCTGTCGCCCAAGGCACGCGGGCGAGGACGCTTCTGGTCCTTCTTCCCCACGAAGTACGAGATCTCCCTGAGCGGCATCCTCAACGGTGCCTGGAAGACGAACGAAGACCGTCAGAACCTGCTCGACTCCTCCGCCTTCAACGAGGAGATGATCAAGGTGTCGGCGCAGCTCGTGGTCGACTCCCTCCCCCGACTCGCCCCCGTCGACGACCCCGCCGCCCATCTTCCGCTCCTGCCCGGCCGTGTGAAGGAGGCCATCAGCTGGGCGGACGAGTTCCTGACCCGGGAGATCTGGGCCCGCGCCGCGGTACGCCCGTCCCTCCCCGACCAGGAGGGGGTCCTGCGCACGCCGGCGGAGCTCCACGTCCACCCGCGCCTCGAACCGAAGCAGCACCTCTCCGGCTGGCTGCGGCAGTGGCACGCCTGCCCGGACCGCCCGTCCGACTGGCTGCATCCGGCGGTGGAGGCCGACGCCCTGCGGTCCGGCAAGGTGGAGCACATCATCGGCGCGGCCGGACGCGAGCGGGCCGACGTCCGCACGTGGCTGGAGGCGCTCGTGGCGTCCGGGACCGCCGTGGCCTCGGCGACGGCGATCCGGATCCTCACCGACATGATCGAGAAGGGTTCCCCCGACGCCGCCGAGGCCCGGAAGGCGAAGATCGTCCTCACCGAGGAGCACGGGCTCGTTGCCCCCGTGGTGGGTCGGGTCTTCCGGAGGGCGGACGAGGGCGGACTTCCCGAGTCCCTCGTGTACGTGGTCGGCGAGATCGCCCAGGATCCGTCGCTCGCCCACGCCCTGAACGTGCTCGGCATCCGTGAGGCACACGCCGAGGGCAGGTTCATCAGCGTGCTCGACCAGGGCTTCGCCGGATACGGGGACGCCGAGTGGGAGCGCTTCTGGGAGCTGTTCCGGCGGGCAGGTGGGCGCCGTCTCGCCCACACCCTCCTGGAGAAGGTGCCGCGGGCCCGGGAGACCCTCCATGTGCGGACCGCGGACCGCAGGTTCCGGCCGGTGCAGGACTGCATGCTGCCCGGCGCGGTGGTGACGGCCGAACGCGATCCGGCCGTCGCCGTCGACGTCCGGTTCCACTCCGACGATCTCTCCTTCTTCCCCGACCTCGGCCTACGGGAGCGTCCGTCGGCCGCCGTGCGCCCCGATTCCGCGGCGGACGGGTGGTTCGAGGAGTACCGGGAGGCCGTGCACGCCGCGTACCTGAAGCGGCTCGCCAACTCCGCCCCCCGCCCGTCGCTGAATCGGATGAGGGTGGAGGGTTCGCCCGTCGGGGGTCCCCTGCACCTCTTCCGCGCGCTGTCCCACGAGTCCCGCGCCGCCTTCCTGAAGGCTCTGCCCGACGACGCGGTGGTCGACAACTGGACCCTGCAGATCGGGGCGCAGACGAGCACCCGCCAGTCCGTGGCGTCCCCGATCCGTTGGATGTTGCGGAGGCACGGGTACGTCGCCACGTCGCAGGGCGTCAAGCCATTGACGGAAGCGGTCGGGCCGCAGTTGGCCGCGTACCGCGACGTCCTTCCCGTCGCCGACATCTCCTCGGAGAAGGCCCGCAAACTGCATCTCGCGACCACCGTCGACGAGGTGCCGGCCGATCGCTGGGACTCCCTGCTCACCGAGCTGTCCCGGAGCGAGGACGACGGCTTCGTCGGTGCCACCTACGTCATGCTGACGCGGTTCGGTGCCGAGTTCCCCGAGGACACTCTCACCCGGTGCCGGATCGGCGACTCCTGGGGCACCCGCCCCGACGAGGAGATCACCGTCGCCGTCGGCACCGCCGAGTACCGGGCGCTGCGCGCCGAGCAGCTGCCCGCCCTGCTGGTCTCCACCGTCGAGGACGCCGAACTGCTGGTGGAGAAGTGGGGCATGCTCCGCTTCGCGGACGTGATCAGCAAGGAGACCCGGGAGGTGCCCGAGGGCGAGCCGGTGCCGCTCGTCGAGCTCTACCCCGGTCTGCGGCAGCAGCTGAACAGCGCCACCCGAGGCAGCCTCGTACAGCGGTGCACCGAGCTGGAGGAGCTGACCCGTACCCCCAACGGCACCCGACCGCGCCCCCTGGACGCGGTGCGCCAGGGCACCACCGTGAAGATCCTCGTCCCCGTGGAGCCCGAGCCGATGCTCCGGCTGATCGACCGGGAACTCGAGCTCGGACTGGGCCCGACCGGGTGCCGTGCCGTCCTCGATCTCCAGGCGCGCATGGCCCGCGACAGCGCGATGCAGGCGGCGGTGAAGGCCGTCCGGGAGGCGTCGGACGTGGTCACCAAGATCGAGCTGCTGATCGGCGCGGACGCCCTGCGCGCCGGACTCCCCGAGGGGCTGATGGAGGCGGAGTCGCAGGCGACCGGCGGCGCCGAGCCGTCCGGGCACCGGATCGCCCAGATGGCTTTCAACGCGCACGGCGACGGAGTGCTCCAACAGCACGCCCGCGACATCCAGGCCCGGTTCCCGAACGCTCCCGTCGCGTACGGGGGTTCCTCGGCCGCCATCGCCTTCGTGTCGGACCTGCGGCTCCCGGTCGCGTTCGCGGGCTCCCGCACACCGGCACCCCCCGCCTTCGAGACCGTGGAGGGACCGCGGGACTTCCCTCGCCTCCACGACTACCAGGAGGACCTGGTCCGCAACATCAACGGCCTCCTCGACCGGCTCGCCCCGCAGCGGGCGATGCTGTCGCTGCCCACCGGCGCCGGCAAGACCCGGGTGACCGCGGAGGCCGTGATCCGCTGGGTGAAGCAGGTCGGCGACCTGCGGGGTCCGCTGCTGTGGATCGCACAGACCGAGGAGCTGTGCGAGCAGGCGGTGCAGAGCTGGAAGTTCGTCTGGAACAAGGTCGGAGCCGACAGCCCCCTCACCATCAGCAGGCTCTGGAGCTCCAACGAGGTCGGCGACGTCACCGACCATCCGCACCTCGTCGTCGCCACCGACGCGAAGCTGGAACGCTGCCTGGGCACCGATGCCTACGCGTGGCTGAGGGAGTCGGCCCTGGTGATCGTGGACGAGGCCCACACCGCCGTCTCCAAGCGTTACACGGAGATCCTGAGCCGACTCGGACTCACCCGCTACGAGACCAAGCGGCATCTGCTGGGCCTGACCGCCACCCCGTACCGCAACACGAACGAGGAGGAGACTCTGCGCCTGGTCGGCCGCTTCGGCAACCGACGTCTCGACGAGGGCGTCTTCCCCTCCGGCGACCCGTACCGCGACCTCCAGCAGTGGGGGATGCTCGCGGAGGTCGAGCACCGGACCCTCCAGGGCGGGCGGATCGAGCTGACCCGGGAGGAGAAGGCGCAGGCCGAGCGGATGTCGATGCTCACGCGCGCCGCCGAACAGCGGCTCGCCGACGACCACGCCCGCAGCCGGCGCATCGTCGACGAGGTGGCCGGCCTGCCGGAGGACTGGCCGACGCTCCTCTTCGCCACCTCGGTGGACCACGCCAAGTATCTGGCGGCCCTGTTGAACGACCGCGACGTACCGTCCGCGGCCGTGGACGCGACGACGAGCGCTTCCGACCGTCGCCGACGCATCGAGGAATTCCGTTCCGGTCGCATCCGAGTCCTCACCAACTACGGTGTTCTCACTCAGGGGTTCGACGCGCCGGCCACCCGCGTCGTCGTCGTGGCCCGCCCGGTCTACAGCACGAACGTCTACCAGCAGATGATCGGGCGGGGGCTGCGCGGTCCCCGGAACGGCGGCAAGGACACCTGCCTGATCCTCAACGTCAGCGACAACATCGAGAACTTCGACACCCAGCTCGCCTTCACCCAGTTCGAGCACCTCTGGAGCCGCACGTGACCGACACGTACCTCGACAGTCCGCCGCTCACCGACGAGCAGCGGTCCGTGGTCGAGCAGCCCTGGGACGCCCGGGTGCTCGTGACCGCCGGAGCGGGGGCGGGCAAGACGCACACGCTGGTGCGCCGACTCGACGCCCTGTGCGGACACGAGGACCCGGAGGAGGCCCTGGACGCCTCCGAGATCCTGGTGCTGACCTTCTCCCGGGCCGCCGCGCGCGAACTGCGCGAGCGGATCGCCCGACACGGCGACCGGGCGACGCGCGTGCGGGCCCAGACCTTCGACGCCTGGGCGTACGGGGTCCTGCGACAGGCCCGGCCCGACGAGGAGTGGGGCGGGGTCGGCTTCGAGGAGCGGATCCTGGCCGCCGCGCAGGCGGTCGAGAAGGGCGCGCTGGAGGCCGGCGACGCCCTGCCCCCCGCCCACGTGGTGATCGACGAGGTCCAGGACCTGCTGGGCGGCCGCCGCGAACTGGTCGAGACCCTGATCGACCGGTACCAGGACAGCTGCGGCTTCACCGTCGTCGGAGACGCCGCCCAGAGCGTCTACGGGTTCCAGATCGACGACATGGCCGAGCGGGCCGACGAGACCGGACGGTTCTTCGACTGGCTGCGCGGCTCCTACCCGGACGACCTGGTCGAGCTGCACCTCACGGCGAACTTCCGGGCCGTCACGCCCGAGGCCAGGACGGCGCTGCATCTGGGTCCGCGACTGCAGGAGGTGACGGATCCCGAGGAGGCCGGGCGAATCTACGGGGACCTGCGCGATCTCCTCCTGGAACCCGCCAACGTCCTGGCGGACCTCACCGATCCGCTCACCCTGGACGGGCTCCGCAGGTCGCCCGACACCTGCGCGATCCTCACCCGCGACAACCGCCAGGCCCTCGCCGTGTCCGAGCTGCTGCACGAACACGGAGTGCCCCATCGGCTGCGACGCCCGCTCGAAGAACGACCGGTCCCGTTCTGGGTGGCCGAACTCCTGCGCCGAACCGAGGCGAACAGCCTCACCGAGGACCGGTTCCGCTCCCTGCTCTCCGCGATCCCCCTGCCGTACGAGGCGAACCCGGCCGCGTTGTGGACGGTGCTGCGCCGCGTCGCCCGCGGGGCCGGTCGACACGTGCTCGACCTCGAGCGGCTGCGCCGCGTCGTCGCCGACGGGCACTTCCCCGACGAAGCCGCCGACCCGGAGACGGAGCGGCTCGTCGTCTCCACCGTGCACCGGTCCAAGGGGCTCGAGTTCGACCGTGTGATCGTGCTCACCCCTCCGTCCCTCGGCGAACTCCGCAAGCAGTACAAGGACGACCTCGACCTGCCCGCCGAGGCCCGGGCCCTGTACGTGGCGATGACGCGGGCGCGCCAGGACCTCCACCACGTGGCCGTTCCCGAACTGCCGCTCGTCCGGCGCGCGGGAGCCCGGAAGAACGTGGGACGACGGTACGTGGCCGGGTGGCGGTCCTACGACCGGTTCGGGATCGTCGCCGAGGCCGGTGACGTCGCCCGCGACCTGCCCGCGTGCGCGGGTCAGGACGCCTCCGCGGCCCAGGCGTACCTGCGGGAACGGGTGGCCCCCGGGGACGCCGTGGTGCTGCGCCGGCGCCACGACGTACCGATGGGCGAGCATCAGAGTCCGCCGTACGCGCTGCTGCACGAGGACCGGGAGATCGGAGAGGTCTCCGAGCGCTTCCGCGAGGACCTGTTCCAGGTCCAGAAGGTGAACCGGACCTGGGACCCCTGGTGGCCGGACGAGATCCACGGCATACGCGTCGACGCCCTGGAGACCGTGACCGGCAGCGCGGCCGCCGGCGCCAACGCCGGCCTGGGCGACCGCGGCGTGTGGATCGCCCCCCGGCTCACCGGCCTCGGTCGGTTCCGGAGGGCCGGGGGCGGCGGGGAGCTCGACGAGAACGAGGAGAGGAACGCATGACGCACGTGGCAGGCCGACACGCCGAGCACTACCGGGTCCGGGACGAGGAGCTCCTCGTCGGGCTGCGCCGTGAGCTCCTGGGCCCGGCCCCCGGCGACGCTCCCGAGGACCTGGCCGAGGTCCTCGTGCAGGACGCGCCGATCGACCGGTACGTCGTCGGCGTCCTCTACCCCCGGTCGAAGGACCCGGCCGCCGCGGACCTGCTCCGCGCCGCGGAGCAGGAGCAGAACAGCCCGGACGACGCACCCGTGATCTCCCGCAAGGAGGTCGACGAGTCGTCCGCCTCCAACGAGGCCGGCGCCTCGGGCTCCCGGCGCCCCTCGTCGATGGGCCTCACGTTCGCTGTCGATCCGGACGAGAGCCGATCGATCGTCGTCGGTGCCCGCGCCGCCGCCTACCTGCCCACCGACGCGGCGGGCCGTCCCGTCCCGGCCCGCCGGGCCGAAGCACGCACCACCTCCGACCAGCAGGAACAGTGGCACCGCACCACTCTGTCGCTGCCGGACACCACCATCGATGTGACCACCCCGGACCCGAGGATCGAGGTCGATCTCGGGCACGGGGCCGCTCTCCGGGTCAACGTCCGCCGCCCTCACGCGGCAACCGGCACCGTGACCGTGACCGTGACGCTCGTCAACACCCAGCGGGTCGGCGAGCACGACCTTCAGGACGCCGCCTCCCTCTTCCAGTGCGGCCTCACGGTCCGGGCGTCGAACGGCTCCGGAGCCTTCGTCGAACGCCCTGCCCCGCACACCTCCCACGACGACGAGGTGGCCACCAGCCGTCTGCTGCACCGCCACGCACCGACCTTCGCCGTCGGGCACGGGTGCGCAGCCGACTGGGACTGGCCCGCGCCACCGATCGGGGTCACGGACGCCAGGAAGGCAGCCGTGGACGAGATCCGCAGCGAGTTCGTGCCCGCAGTCGAGGTGCTGCTCGCCGATTCCAACCCTGAGATCGACAGTTCGGCCCTGTCCATGCTCGGGCTGGCCGAGGGCTCGGACGCCGAGATCCTGGACGCGCTGCGCGCGCTCGCCGACGGCTACGAGCAGTGGATCGAGCGCAAGCGGTCCGAGGCGGACCTCCTCGCGGCCACGCCGCACGCGAAGTCCGCGGCCGATCAGGTCGACAGCTGCGTCGAGGCGCTGGGCAGGATCCGGGCGGGCATCGCGCTCCTCGCCGACGACGAGAAGCCCGAACTGATGCGGGCCTTCCGCCTCGCCAACCGGGCCATGGCCGATCAGCGGGCGCGGAGCGCGTGGGTCAAGGACGGGAAGGACGGCGCACCGGACCCGGCGGCCGGCCGCTGGCGCCCCTTCCAGATCGCGTTCGTCCTCCTCTGCCTGTCCGGCATCGACGACCCGGAGCACCCGGACCGCGAGATCGCCGACCTGCTCTGGTTCCCCACGGGCGGCGGCAAGACCGAGGCGTACCTCGGTCTGATCGCCTTCACGGCGTTCCTCCGCCGCATCCGGAAGGGTGCCGACGGCGGAGGAGTGACCGTCCTCATGCGCTACACCCTGCGACTGCTCACCCTCCAGCAGTTCGAGCGGGCCGCGATCCTGCTCTGCGCCATGGAACGGATGCGCCGGGACCTTCCCTCGGAGCTGGGCACCGAGGAGTTCTCCATCGGGATGTGGGTCGGCCGTTCGGCGACGCCCAACACCCTGGAGAAGGCCGACCAGAAGCTGGACGAGCTCCGCCGTGACCTCGGCCGGCGGCTCGCCACCGAGAACCCCGTCCAGCTGCATGCCTGCCCCTGGTGCGGGACCAGGCTGGACGCACGGGCCTATGCGGTCGACCTCGGCGCCCGACGGATGCACGTGCGCTGTCCCGGTGAGGACTGCGACTTCACGGACGGCCTGCCGGTCCACCTGGTCGACGAGGCCGTCTACGCCGCCCGCCCGACCCTGGTCATCGCCACCGTCGACAAGTTCGCCTCGATGCCCTGGCGTCCGGACACCGCGGCGCTCTTCAACCTGGACGACCCGAAGGACCCCACTCCGGCGCCCGAGCTCATCGTCCAGGACGAACTCCACCTCATCTCAGGACCGCTGGGCACACTCACCGGCCTCTACGAGACCGCGGTCGACGCCCTCGCCGGCCGCCCCAAGGTGATCGCCTCCACGGCGACCATCCGCCGCGCGGTAGAGCAGGGGCGCAGCCTCTTCGCACGCGACGTACGCCAGTTCCCGCCTGCCGGACTGGACTCCCGGGACTCCTGGTTCGCGGTCGAGACGCCGCGGGAGGAGAAGGCCAGCCGCCGCTACGTGGGTCTGCTGGCCCCCGGCACGAGCCAGTCGACCCTGCTGATCCGCACCTACGCCACCCTGATGCACCGGGCCCGGCAGGCCCGGACGAGCGAAGAGGTCCGCGACGCCTACTGGAGCCTGGTGGGCTACTTCAACAGCCTCCGACTCCTGTCCGCAGCCGAACTCCAGGTCCACGATGACGTCGTGGACTATCTGGAGCTGCTCGCCGAGCGGGAGGGGGTGGAGGTCCGGTCCACCACCAACTACTCGGAGCTCACGAGCCGGGTGGACGCGAGCGACATCCCCGCCCGCCTCAAGGGGATCGAGAAGCGGCTCCCCGACGAGGACACGGTGGACGTCCTTCTCGCCACCAACATGATCGCGGTCGGCGTGGACGTGGACCGACTCGGGCTGATGGCCGTGATGGGTCAGCCCCAGACCACCGCGGAGTACATCCAGGCGACCAGCCGCGTCGGCCGTGCCCACCCCGGCCTGGTCGCCGTCATGCTCAACGCCACCCGGTCCCGCGACCGCTCGCACTACGAGAACTTCCTGCACTTCCACTCGGCCCTCTACCGCGAGGTGGAGTCCACGTCCGTCACCCCCTTCTCTGCGCGTGCCCGTGAGCGCGGTCTCCACGCCGTCGTCGTCGCCCTCGCACGCATCCTGGTCCCCGAGGCCCGGGACAACGACGCCGCCGGAAAGGTCGCCTCGTACGAGCACCGGCTCCGTGAGGACGTGAAGAACATCCTTCTCGACCGTGTCGTCGCCGCCGTCCCCGCGGAGGACGGGGCGCCACCGCCGGAGCTCGAGGCGGTGTCGCGCGCCTTCGACGAGTTCGTCGACTGGTGGTGCGACGAGGCCGACGTCCACGGCGGCCTGCTCTTCGAACCGCAGCGGGGCGACCGGAGGCCGTCGCTGCTGAAGTCGTACGACGACGAGTCCGAGGACGCCGAGGCGTGGCCCACGCTCTGGAGCCTCCGCGACGTCGACGCCGAATCCGCCCTGTTCCTGGAGGCATCCCGATGACCCCGCCCCCCGCGCGTCGCCGCCGTACCGGCGCCGACGGCGCGCCCGCCCCGAGCCTGCCCCGACGAGGCGCGGTCCGCCGCGCCCAGATGATCACCACGTACGGTGTCGGCTCCCTGATCGCGGTCGACCACGAGTCCTTCGTCGTCTCCGGTCTCGACGGCGCCGACGAGCACTGGCGGTCGGACGAGTCCCCGCGCATCAGCGAGCGGCGGCTCGCCCGACTGCTCGAAGTGGACTACTTCCGGCTGCCGCCCGCCTCCGAGGACACCAGCAAGGACGGGGTCCGGGTCCGCCGGTTCCCGATCATGCACTCCTGTTCCGAGTGCGGCGAGCTTCGCCGGTGGCACCAGTTCAATTCGCCGCCCGGTCGCAGCGAGTGCGGGGCGTGCGGTGTCGACCTCGTCCCCTCCCGCTTCGTGATCGCCTGCGAGGCGGGGCACCTCGACGAGTTCCCGTACTGGCACTGGGTGCACCGGTCGTCGGCGGGCGGGACGTCCACAGCGGGGCAGTGCGGCGGCACCCTCACGCTGCGCTCCTCCGGGCGCAGCTCTTCCCTCCGTTCCATCATCGTGTCGTGCACCTGCGGGGTGCCGGAGGTCTCGATGGAGGGCTCCTTCCGCAGGAACGCCCTGAAGGACCTGGGGCTCCGGTGCCGCGGCACACGCCCCTGGCTCGGTACGTCCGTCCCCGCGGATCCCTGCCGGCTGTCCGCCCGCACGCTCCAGCGCGGTTCCTCCTCCGTGTGGCAGCCGGTCCTGAGGTCGGCCCTCTCCATCCCCCCGTGGAGCGACGGCCGGGCCGACCCGCTCGACGAGCACTGGGAGCAGCTCCGCGGGCTCGACGGACGGGACGCGGTGGAGATGTGTCTCCGGTTCGTCTTCAAGGGCGAACCCCCGGTCCCCGTCGACGAGGTCATGGCCCTCCTCGCCGCCGAGCGTGAGGAGGATCCGGAGGGCGACGGGACTCCTTCCTTCGACCGCCGCTATCTCGCGTTGCGTCACAAGGAGTACGAGCGGCTCCGCGCGGGGAACGACGAGCGCGAGCGATCTCACAAGGAGCAGTTCGTCTGCGAGACGCCGCTGGGTGATCCGGCACCCCTGGTCCCCCTCGGCGTCACGGGTCCGATGCTGGTGAAGAAGCTCCGCGAGGTCCGAGCGCTCAAGGCGTTCACCCGGCTCGCCGACCCCGACTCGACCACCGAGGGCAAGGAGGCCGCGCTCTCGGCCTCGCCCCTGTCCTGGCTGCCCGCGATGGAGGTCCGCGGCGAGGGCGTCTTCCTCCGCCTCGACGAGGACCGGCTGGAACCGTGGGCCCGCTCGGCGCCCGTGGTCGCCAGGGCGGAGCGGATCCGCGCGGCGCACGAACGGCTCATGCGGCAACGGGCGACGGACCCTGACCAGATTCCGCCCTCCCCTGCCGGGCCGCGGATGATCCTGCTGCACACCTTGGCCCACGTGCTGATCACCCAGTGGAGCCTGGACGCCGGATACCCGGCGGCGGCGCTCCGCGAGCGCCTGTACGCCGACGAGGGCATGGCGGGGATCCTGGTCTACACGGCGACGAGCGACTCGGCCGGCAGTCTCGGAGGGCTCGTCGCCCAGGGCGAACCCTCCCGGCTCGCCGACGCCGTCCGCGGGGCGGTGCACCGGTCCGCATGGTGCTCCTCCGATCCCCTCTGCATCGAGTCCGAGGCATCGGGGACCGCCGGCACCAACCTCGCGGCGTGTCACGCCTGCGTGATGCTCCCCGAGACGAGCTGCGAGCACAACAACACCCTGCTGGACCGCGCGCTGCTCGTGGGCACCCCGGAAGATCCGTCGATCGGGTTCTTCGCCCAGCTGCTCGCCTGACGCACGGGAGCGGTGCCTCGTTAGGCTGCCGTCAGAGATGTCGATTCGAACACGAGGTGACACCATGCCCAGCCCCCGCCCCCTCTCCCCCGCCATCGCCGCCGCCGGTCTCGTGGGCGGTTACGCCGTGGCGCGGTGGACCAAGAAGCGGCCGTTGGGTGGGGTGGTGCTGGCTGTGGCCGGTGGGGTGGCGGCTCGGGAGTGGCAGCGGGTGGGTGGGGGCAAGGCGGCTGTCGGGTTGTCCGCCGCTTACGTGGCCGCGTTCGCCGGGTCGCATCCGCTGGCCAAGAAGGTCGGGGCCTGGCCCGCCGTGTTCTCCGTCGCCGGGGGGATGGCCGCCGCGTCCTGGGCCGTCACCCGCGGGCAGGGCTGAGCAGCCGCCGTCGTCACCCGCGGGCAGGGCTGAGTCAGCGCCGCCGTCGTCACCCGCGGGCGGGGCTGAGTCAGCGCCGCCGCCGTCACGCGCGGGCAGGGCTGAGCCTGTCTGAGACGGCCGTCAGCCGCCCACCGCCCGGCTGATCGTGTGGATCGCCAGGCCGGCCAGGGCGCCCACGACCGTGCCGTTGATGCGGATGAACTGGAGGTCGCGGCCGATGTTGGCCTCGATCTTCTTCGAGGTCTGGTCGGCGTCCCAGCCGGCCACCGTGTCCGTGATCAGGGAGGTGATCTCGGGGCGGTAGGTGGTGACCAGGTGGGTGGCGGCCTGTTCGAGCCAGCCGTCGACCTTCTGCTGGAGGTGGGGGTCGGAGGCCAGGCGCTTGCCGAGGGAGATCAGGGAGGCGCGGGCGCGGAGGCGGAGCTGGCTGCGGTCGTCCTCGGCCGCCGCGAGGATGAGGGCGCGGACGGAGGCCCAGGCGGAGGCGATGACGTCCTGGACCTCGGGGCGGGTCAGCAGGTCGGACTTGAGGCGTTCGACGCGGGCGCGGGTCTCCGTGTCGGACTGGAGGTCCGCCGCGTAGTCCGTGAGGAAGCGGTCGATGGCTCCGCGCGCCGGGTGCGCGGGCATGTCGCGCATCTCCGTCACGAAGCGGAGCAGCTCCTTGTAGACCCGCTCGCCGACCTTGCGGTCGACGAAGCGGGGGGTCCAGCCGGGGGCGCCGCCCTGGACCGCGTCCATCACGGAGTCGCCGTGGGTGACGAGCCAGTCGTGGGCGCGGGCGCAGACGAGGTCGACCGCCCGGTGGTGCGCGCCGTCCGTGACCATGCGGTCCAGGGTCTTGCCCAGGCCGGGGGCGACCTCGGCCTGGTCGGCGCGGCGGGTGATCGCCTCGCCGACGACCGCCTGCACGTCCGCGTCGCGCAGCACCGTCAGCGCGCCCCGCAGGGCCGTCGCGGCCTCCGAGGTCACCCGGTCGGCGTGTGCCGGTTCAGCCAGCCAGCCGCCCAGGCGGCGCGCCACGCCGAGGGTGCGCAGCCGGCCCCGTACGACGTCGGCGGAGAGGAAGTTCTCGCCGACGAAGGAGCCGAGCGAGGCGCCCAGCTGGTCCTTCTTGGTGGGGATGATCGCGGTGTGCGGGATGGGGAGGCCGAGCGGGTGCCGGAAGAGGGCCGTCACGGCGAACCAGTCCGCCAGCGCGCCGACCATGCCGGCCTCGGCCGCCGCGGCGACGTATCCGGCCCAGGCGCCCGCGCCGCTGTTCTCCGCCCAGGTCGCGAGGGCGTACACCACCGCGACCAGGGCGAGGAGACCCGTCGCCAGGGCCTTCATCCTGCGGACGCCTCTGCTCTTCTCCTCGTCCGCAGCCGTGTACGAGAAACTCACCATGCCAGCCCGACCTCCCTGCCCGCCTCCATCAGGGGCCTACTTCAGGGACTCCCGGCGGTCCTCACGAGTTCCCCCGTACATCTTCGCGATCACGGACTCGATGTCCGGTTCCCGCACCGAGAGGTCCACGAGCGGGTACGCCTCCGCCACCGCGGCCACCAGCGGGGCGGCCGACGCGGAGGCCGGGAAGGCGAGGTACTGGCGGGGCCCGTCGGCCCGGACGAAGCGGGCGCCGGGGACGTCCTCGATCGGCGGGAGCTCCCGCGCCAGGTCGACCACGAGCATCCGCTCGCCGTCGCCGGCCTCGTGCAGGCCGGCGAGGTCGCCGTCGTACATCAGCCGCCCGTGGTCGATGACCATCACCCGTGAGCAGAGCTGTTCGATGTCGGTGAGGTCGTGGGTGGTGAGGAGGACGGTGGTGCCGCGTTCGGCGTTCAGTTCGCGGAGGAAGGCGCGGACCCGGGACTTCGAGACGACGTCGAGGCCGATCGTCGGCTCGTCCAGGTACAGCACCTCCGGGTCGTGGAGGAGCGCGGCGGCGATGTCGCCGCGCATCCGCTGGCCGAGGGAGAGCTGGCGTACGGGGACGTCGAGGAGGTCGCCGAGGTCGAGCAGGTCGACGCAGCGGGCGAGGTTCTCCCGGTAGCGGTCGTCCGGGATCCGGTACATGCGGTGGACCAGGCGGTACGAGTCGCGCAGCGGCAGGTCCCACCAGAGGGTGGTGCGCTGGCCGAAGACCACGCCGATCCGGCGGGCGAGGCGGGTGCGCTCGCGGGCGGGGTCGATGCCGGCGACGCGGAGGCGGCCGCCGCTGGGGGTGAGGATGCCGGTGAGCATCTTGATGGTGGTGGACTTGCCGGCGCCGTTCGGGCCGATGTAGCCGACCATCTCGCCGCGGTCCACGGTGAACGAGATGCCGTCGACGGCCCGGACCTCCCGCTTCTCCCGGCGGAGGACGCCTGACCTGCGGCGGACGGTGAAGGTCTTCTCCAGGCTGTCCAGTGCGATGAGGGGCGTTCCGGGGGGCGTTTCGAGGGGCGTATCGGGGGGCGTATCGGGGGACGTTTCGAGGGGCACGTGGGGCCTCAGCTTCCTGTCGATCGGTAGGAACGGACGCCCGCCCGCCACGCCAGGCCCGCGAGCCCGCAGCAGACCAGGGCGACGGGCGGGGCGGCGAAGGCCGCCCAGGACGGCAGCCCGGCCGGGGCGGGGCGGCCGAGCACGTACAGGGCGGGGAGCCAGTTCACGAAGGCCAGCGGGACGACGTACACCACGCCCTTCACCAGGTCCTGCGCGAAGACCGTCGGCGGGTACTGGAGCAGCGTGTTGCCGCCGTACGTGAACGAGTTGGTGACCTCGGCGGCGTCCTGGAGCCAGAAGAGCGCCGACGCGCCCAGCACCATCACCGCCATGAAGATGACGGCGCCGCACGCCACCATCCCGGGCACCATCAGGGCCTTCCCCCAGGTCCACGCCACCTCGTCGCGCAGCAGCACCAGGCTCCACACCAGCACCATCAGTCCCTGGAGCACCCGGCCGAGCCGGCGCAGCGCGAACTTGTCCGCGGCGACCTGCGCGAGCAGCGGCGCCGGACGCAGCAGGAACACGTCGAGCGAGCCGTCCCGGATCCGCCGCCCCATCCGCTGGAGCGAGCCCATGGTCAGGTCGGCGATCCCGAAGGCGGTGCCGGTGGTGCCGTACAGGAAGGCGACCTCGGCGAAGGAGAAGCCGCCGAGCCCCTGGACCTGGCCGAACATCAGCAGGATGACGACGAAGTCGAAGAAGGTGACGCAGAAGGAGGTGACGAGGGTCAGGGCGAAGGAGGTCCGGTACGCCATCGTGGAGCGGATCCACATGGCGGCGACCATCCGGTACGTCCGCAGGGCGTCACCCGGGCCGGAGCGGTACGGGTCCCCGGTACGGAGCCGCCCGGTCGTCGTGCCCTCGCTCAGGAGCTGCTCAGCCACCCTGCACCACCACCTTGCGGGTCGCCGCCGCCTGGGCCGCCCGGCCCGCCGCCAGCAGCAGCGCGAGCCAGCCGAGCTGGAAGCCGTAGGCGCGCAGGAGGCCGGCGCCGTCCCCGTACCGGCCGAGGTAGACGTCGGCCGGGACCTGGAGCAGGGCGGCCCAGGGCAGTGCCCGGGCGACCTCGCCGAGGGCGCCGGGGAAGACGGTCAGCGGGAGGAGCATCCCGGAGAAGAAGAGGCCGGTCAGCCAAGCGATCTGGACCACGCCCTGGCCGTCGAGGAGCCAGAAGGCGCTCATCGCCACCAGGTACCAGAGCGCGAAGGAGACGAACGAGCCGAGGGCCACCGCGAGCAGGAACGCGGCCCAGCCGGCGGGACCGTCCGGAAGGGTGAACCCGAAGGCGGCCGCGCCGATCAGCAGCGGGACGGCGCCGCGGCCGAGCAGCTGGTATGCGGAGCGGCCGGCGTTCGCCGCGCACCACCAGCCCTGCAGGTCGGCGGGGCGGTAGAGGTCGACGGCGATGTCGCCGGTCCTGATCCGTTCGATCAGCTCGTCCTCGAAGCCGCCGCCCATGAGGCCGCAGACGGTGATGAGGGCCTGGCCGATCCAGACGTAGGCGAGGGCGTCGGACATGGAGTAGCCACCGAGCTGGGGGCGTTCGGCCCACAGCGCGATGTAGGTGTACGAGAAGACGAAACCGAAGACCGTGTTGGTGAACAGGCCCGCCAGCGTGGCCACCCGGTAGGTGGCGTGCCGCCGGAAGCCGCCCGCGGCCACGGTCGCGTACAGCCGCAGCATGGAGCTTCCCTTCAGGGGGTCGGAAGGCATGCGGAAGACGGCATGCCCAGGACGCGGGGGGGCATGCCGGAAAGCAGGACGAAGCGCACGACCCTAGTGGTCCCGGACACACCACCGCGAGCGGTTTTCCCGACGGATCTGCCGCCGCTCACCCCTCGCCTTCGGGCGTTTCGACCGCTTTGTGTGCACTATGTGATGCCATGTCCCCTTCCTTGCGTTCCTCCTCCCCCGCCCCACCGCCCCCCGAGCCGGGCGGCGCGGATCCGGGCTGGGAACCGAGGGACCCGACCCTCGCCGCACCCCGCGCCGGCGCCCGGCCCCGGGCCTCCCTCCCCCGCCGCCTGCTGCGCGCCGCCGCCGGGCTGGTCCTGCTCGGCGCGGTGCTCCTCGGCGGCGCGTTCGTGGCCGGCTACCTGCTCGTGGACATCCCCGCCGCCAACGCCGCCGCCGTCGCCCAGTCCAACCTCTACCTGTACCGCGACGGCACCGTCCTGGCCCGCGACGGCGAGGTCAACCGCGAGAACGTCCGCCTCGACCGGATCCCGCTCCCCGTCCGGCAGGCCGTCCTCGCCGCCGAGGACCGCGACTTCCACACCTCACGCGCCGTCGACCCCAAGGCGATGGTCCGCGCCGCCTGGAACACCCTCAACGGCAAGGGCCGCCAGTCCGGCTCCACCATCACCCAGCAGTACGTGAAGAACTACTACCTGGGCCAGGAGCAGACCCTCACCCGCAAGGCCAAGGAGTTCTTCATCGCGATCAAGCTGGAGCGCGAGAAGACCAAGGACGAGATCCTCCAGGGCTACCTCAACACCAGCTACTTCGGCCGCAACGCCTACGGCGTCCAGGCCGCCGCCCACGCCTACTACGGCAAGGACGTCGAACGCCTCGGCGCCGCCGAGGGCGCCTATCTCGCCGCCCTCCTCAAGGCCCCCAGCGCCTACGACGTCACCACCCGCCCCGAGAACCGCCCGGCCGTCCTCGCCCGCTGGGCCTACGTCCTCGACGGCATGGTCAAGGAGGGCTGGCTCACCCCCGGCGAGCGCGCCGCCCTCCGCTTCCCCGACCCGCAGACCGCCCGCCCCGCCACCGGCCTCTCCGGCCAGCGCGGCTACCTCGTGCAGGCCGTCGAGGAGTACCTGACCGGCCGCGGGATCGTCGACGAGAAGACCCTCGCCGGCGGCGGCTTCCGGATCGTCACCACCCTCGACCCCGACCGGCAGGCCGCCCTCGTCCGCGCCGTCGAGGAGCGCGTCACCCACCGCCTCGACCCGGCCGCCCACCCCGCCGACCGGTACGTCCGCGCCGGCGCCGCCGCCGTCGAACCGGCCACCGGCCGCGTCGTCGCCCTCTACGGCGGCGTCGACTACACCGAGCAGTACGTCAACAACGCCACCCGCCGCGACTACCAGGTGGGCTCCACCTTCAAGCCCTTCGTCTTCACCGCCGCCGTGCAGAGCGGCGCGCAGACACAGTACGGCGAGCCGATCACCCCGTACACGCTGTACGACGGCACCGACCGCCGCCCCGTCGAGGGCTGGCCCGGCGCCCCCTACGACCCCGCCAACGAGGACGGCGAGAGCTACGGCGAGATCCCCGTCGGCGTCGCCACCGACCTCTCCGTGAACGCCGTGTACGCCCAGATGGCCGTCGACGTCGGCCCGGCGCACGTCCGCCGCACCGCCGTCGCCCTCGGCCTGCCGACCACCACCCCCGACCTCACCGCCTCCCCCTCCATCGCCCTCGGCCCGGCCACCGCCAGCGTGCTCGACATGGCGCAGGCGTACGCGACGCTCGCCGCGCACGGCCGGCGCGGCGACCACACCCTGGTCGCCGCGGTCAGCCGCGACGGCGAGCCCCTGGCGCTGCCCTCCGCCGAGCCCCGGCAGGCCGTCGGACGGGAGGCCGCCGACACCACCACCGCCGTGCTGCGGAGCGTCGTCGAGGCGGGGACGGGCACGGCGGCGCTCGCCGCCGGACGACCGGCGGCCGGCAAGACCGGCACGGCCGAGGACGACAAGGCGGCCTGGTTCGCCGGCTACACCCCCGAACTCGCCACCGTCGTCGCGCTGATGGGCCAGGACCCCGAGAGCGGCGCCCACGAGCCCCTCTACGGCGCCCTCGGACTCCCCCGGGTCAACGGCGGCGGCCCCCCGGCCGAGATCTGGGCCCGCTTCACCCGCGAGGCCCTCGCCGACGCCCCCGTACGCGACTTCGACCTGCGCCTGATGCCGGGCGCGGAACTCCCCGAGGTACCGCCGGTCCCGGACGGCCCCGAGGAGGAGGACGGCGACTGGTACGAGGTCGGCGAGGCGGGCCCGGGACCGGCGAAGCCCCGCAGACAGGCCCGTTAGTGCCCCGAGGTCGCCTTCAGGCCCACGACGGCGACGAGCAGGAGACAGACGAAGAAGATCCGAGCGGCGGTCGCCGGCTCGCCGAGCACCACCATGCCGAGCACCGCCGCGCCGGCCGCGCCGATGCCGACCCAGACGCCGTAGGCGGTACCGATGGGGAGGGTCTTGGCGGCCTGCGACAGCAGCACCATCGAGGCGACGATCCCGGCCGCGGTGAGGACGCTGGGCCAGAGCCGGGTGAAGCCCTCGGTGTACTTCATCCCGATCGACCAGCCGACTTCCAGCAGACCCGCGACGATCAGAAGGACCCAGGCCATGACGACGACACCTCCGCGAGACGGACAACAGGAGTGCGTCGTCTTTTCGCGTGACCCGGTACGGCGCGTCTCGTCGGGGTGGTTCCAGCCTAGCAAAGAACGGGCAAAGGCCCTGGTGACACCGGTCACCAGGGCCTTCGGCCGATCCACGTCCTCCAGGTACAGCGCGTACTCGTCCTACAGGTACAGCCCGTACTCGTCCTACAGGTACAGCCCGGTCGAGTCCGAGGACTGGAAGCGGTCCGCCGCCACCGCGTGCAGATCCCGCTCCCGCATCAGCACGTAGGCGATGCCCCGCACCTCGACCTCGGCGCGGTCCTCGGGGTCGTACAGCACCCGGTCACCGATCTCGACGGTCCGGACGTTCTGCCCGACCGCGACCACCTCGGCCCAGGCCAGGCGACGGCCGACCGCGGCGGTCGCCGGGATCAGGATCCCGCCCCCGGAGCGCCGCTCCCCCTCCGGGGAGTCGGTGCGGACCAGGACCCGGTCGTGGAGCATCCGGATGGGCAGCTTGTCGTGGGTGTTCTCGCTCACGGGGACGAACCTACCGGCCGCGCTCAGCCCTTGCGCCGCCGGGAGGAGGACACCAGCAGCCCGACGACCGCGACGGCCACCAGGGCGGCCGGGACCACGCGCTCCAGGCGCGGGGCGCCGTCCTCGTGGGTGAAACGTGCCTTCACGTCCGAGACGACGCGGTTCACGGCGACGAACGCCCGTCCGGCCGTCTCGTCGACGGTCGAGGCGACCCTGGCCCTGGCGTCTCCGATGATCGTCTTCGGGTGCATCCGAATGCCGATCTCGTCGAGCGTGACGGCGAGCTGGTCGCGCCGGCGGACGATGTCCGCCTCGATCTGCGCAGGGGTCCTGGCGTCCGACACCGCGCTGCCTCCGTAGTCGTGTTCCGGTCGTTGACGGCCAGTCTGTCAGTTCCGCCGCCGGGAGGCTGTCCCCGACCCCCATTAGGCTCATCGCGTACGCGCACATCCCCGAGGAGAGCGAGCCATGAGCGAGCGACTGCAGCCGGGCGACACCGCCCCCGCCTTCACCCTGCCCGACGCGGACGGCAACGAGGTCTCCCTCGCGGACCACAAGGGCCGCAAGGTCATCGTCTACTTCTACCCGGCCGCCCTCACCCCCGGCTGCACCAAGCAGGCGTGCGACTTCACCGACAACCTCGACGTGCTGGCCGCGGCCGGCTACGACGTCATCGGCGTCTCGCCCGACAAGCCGGAGAAGCTCGCGAAGTTCCGCGAGAAGGAGAACCTGAAGGTCACGCTGGTCGGCGACCCCTCGAAGGAGGTCCTGGAGGCGTACGGCGCCTTCGGCGAGAAGAAGCTCTACGGGAAGGTCGTCACGGGCGTCATCCGCTCGACGGTCGTGGTCGACGAGGACGGCAAGGTGGAGCACGCCTTCTACAACGTCAAGGCCACCGGTCACGTCGCCAAGATCATCCGCGACCTGGGCATCTGACCCACCGCCTTCTGGGCGCGGCGCCCGGCCAGTAGCATGGCCGGGCGCGCGAGCGGCCGTGGTGGAATTGGCAGTCACGCTGGGTTTAGGTCCCAGTGGGGTAACACCCGTGGGGGTTCGAGTCCCCCCGGCCGCACACGGAGAAGGGCCGTCCCTGCCGGGCGGCCCTTTCGCGTGCCCCCGCCGACGTGTCGGCGAACCGGCCCGGTCCTCTTTCTTCACCGAGACGCGTGCATTCTGCATCTAGTCGCGCGCCGGGGGCGTGACTAGCGTGACGCGTACCGTTACCGGCCGCGAGCGGGGGGTGTTCCGCGGCCGTTTCAGCACGGTCTCGCCGTCTGACTCCCCATGTGCCGTAGGCGATCCACCGGCGACGCGGGACCAGAGGGAACGAGAGAAGACGGCATGCCCGAGCACGCCCCGCATTCGATGCGGCTGCCCCTGACCGCCGGACAGTACGGAATCTGGTTCGCCCAGAGACTCGCCCCGACCAACCCGACCTACATCACGGCCGAGTACACCGAGATCCACGGCCCCCTCGACGTCGACGCGCTGTGCCGCGCGGTGCGGAGCGCGCTGGCCGAGGCGCAGTGCCTGCACGTCTCGTGCGGCGAGGACGGCACGGGACCGTGGCAGGTGGTCGGGGTGCCCGAGGACGTCCCGGTCGCGGTCCTGGACCTGAGCGCGGAGGGCGACCCGCGGGCCGCCGCCGAGCAGTGGATGCGCGAGGAGATGGCGACGCCGGTCGACATGGCCGAGGGCCCGCTGTTCACCCAGGCGCTGCTGCTGCTCGGCGGGGACAGGCACCTGTGGTACCAGAAGTTCCACCACCTGGTGATGGACGGCTACTCCCACACGCTGATCACCACCCGGGTCGCCGGCCTCTACGGGGATCTCGTCGCCGGCCGGGAGCCCGCTCCGCCCGTCTTCGAGGGGCTGCGGGACCTCGTGCGGGACGACGCCGCCTACCGGGCCTCGCCGGCGGCGGAGACCGACCGGGAGTTCTGGCGGACGACGATGTCGGGCGTCGAGCGGGTGGCGTCGCTCTCCGAGCGGACCGCGGCCGTGGCCGACGGGTCCCTCCACGACACCCACCACCTCCCGCCGGCGGACTTCGACCGGCTGCGCGGCGCGGCACGCTCCCTGCGGACGCACTGGAGCAGCCTGCTCATCGCCGCGCTCGCGGCGTACACCCACCGCCTCACGGGCGCCGACGACATCGTCCTGGGCCTGCCGGTGACGGCGCGGAGGACACCGGCCGGGCAGCGCACGCCCGGCATGGTGTCCAACGTCGTGCCGCTGCGGCTGAGCGTCTCCTCCGGCATGGCGCTGTCCGAGCTGGTCCGGCACGTCGTCACGCGGACGCGGCTCGCCCTCAAGCACCAGCGGTACCGCTACGAGGACATCCGCCGGGACCTCGGCCTCCAGCGCGACGGCGCGCTGTGCGGGCCGCAGGTCAACGTGATGGCCTTCAACGACGACCTGGCGTTCGGCGAGGCCACCGGCCTGTCGCACATGCTGGCGACCGGTCCGGTGGAGGACCTCACGCTCGCCGTGCTCCCCCGCGAGGGCAGCCTGCGCCTGGTGCTGAACGGCAACCCCGACCGGTACACGCCCGCCGAACTGGCGGGGCACCTCAGGCGCTTCCTGGGCGTCCTCGACGCGCTCGTGGCCGACGCCGGGCGGGTGCTGGAGGACGTCGACGTCCTGGACGCGGCGGAGCGCGAGCAGTTGCTGGGCTGGGCCCGTTCCGGAGGCACCGCCGAGCCGGGCACGGGTGTGCTGCCCGAGGCGTTCGAGGCGCGGGCCCGCCGGTTCCCGGAGCGCACCGCGGTGACGTGCGAGGGGGAGGCGCTCGCTTACGGGGAGCTGAACGCCCGGGCCAACCGGCTCGCGCGCCGGCTGATACGGGCCGGCGCGGGCCCGGACCGCCACGTGGCGCTCGCCCTGCCCCGTTCGCACGATCTCGTCGTGGCGCTGCTCGCGGTCCTGAAGTCGGGCGCGGCCTACGTCCCGGTCGATCCCGACTATCCGCCGGACCGCATCACCCACATCCTCGGGGACGCCCGGCCGGAGCTCCTCGTCACCACCCGCGCGGTGGCGGCGCGTCTGCCCGACGACGGACGCCCGCGCGTCCTGCTCGACGATCCCGGCACGCGCGCGGAGCTGGCCTCGTACGCCTCGCACGACGTCCGGGACTCCGAGCGGACGGTCCCCCTCACGGGCGCGCACCCGGCCTATGTGATCTACACGTCCGGGTCCACGGGCAGGCCCAAGGGCGTGGTGGTGGCACACCGGAACGTGCTGAGCCTGTTCTCCTCGGCCCGGACCGTCTTCGACTTCGGCCCGCAGGACGTGTGGACCCTGTTCCACTCCTACGCGTTCGACTTCTCGGTCTGGGAGATCTGGGGGGCGCTGCTGCACGGCGGACGGCTCGTGGTCGTCCCCTCCGGGGTGGCCCGCTCGCCGGAGTCGTTCCTCGCGCTGCTCGCCTCCGAGGGGGTGACGGTGCTCAACCAGACGCCGTCGGCGTTCTACCAGCTCATGCGGGCGGAACGGGACGCGCCCGGGCTCGGCGGGGAACTGGCGCTGCGCTACGTGGTGTTCGGCGGCGAGGCGCTGGACCTCGGGCGGCTCGCCCCGTGGTACGAGCGGCACGGCGACGAGGCGCCCCGGCTGGTCAACATGTACGGGATCACCGAGACCACGGTCCACGTCACGCACCTGCCCCTGACGGCGAAGCTGGTGGCGGACGCGCCCGGCAGCCTCATCGGCGTCGGCCTGCCGAACATGGAGGTGTACCTGCTCGACCGGACGATGCGGCCGGTCCCGGCGGGGATCACCGGCGAGATCTACGTGGGCGGGCCCCAGGTGACGGACGGTTACCTGCACCGGCCCGAGCTGACGGAGCAGCGGTTCGTCCCGCACCCGTTCGGCGCCGCGGGGGCGCGGCTGTACCGGACGGGCGATCTGGCCCGCCGGCTCCCGGACGGGATGATCGAGTACCGGGGGCGGGCGGACGACCAGGTCAAGGTCCGCGGCTTCCGCATCGAGCTGGGCGAGGTCGAGGCCGCGCTCCGGGCCCTGCCCGAGGTGGCCGACGCCCGGGCCCTGGTGAGCACCGACGCGGTCGGGGACGCGGTCCTGCGGGCCTACGCGGTCGCGGCGCCGGGAGCCGCTCCCGATCCGGGGGAGTTACGCGCGGCCCTGCGGGTCTCGCTTCCGGGCTACATGGTGCCCGCGTCCGTCGCCGTCCTCGACGCGTTCCCGTTGACCGCGCACGGAAAGCTGGACCGCGCCGCCCTGCCCGCCCCCGCTCCGGCGCGCTCCGGGACCCCGGCGCCGGCGAGGGATCCGCTCGAACGGCGGATCGTGCGGGCGTGGAGCGGGGTGCTCGCGGACGCGGCCGCCGACGGCATCGGCATCGACGACGACTTCTTCGACCTGGGCGGCGACTCGTTCAAGGCGGTCAGGGCCGCGCGGGACATCGGCCATCACGCCTCGGCGATCGACGTCTTCCAGCACCCGACGCCCCGTCGGCTCGCCGCGTACCTGCGCACGGCGGACCGGGAGGCCGCGGCGGACCGCTGGCTCCGCACCCTGACGCCGGCCGGGTCCACGGCGCCCCGGCTGTCGCTGATCTGCGTCCCCTACGGGGGTGGCAGCGCCACCGCCTTCCAGCGGCTGGCCGCCTGTCTGCCGCCGGACGTGGAGCTGCGCGCGGCCGCTCTGCCCGGGTACGACCCGGCTCTGCCGGACGAGGACGGTCCGGCGCTGCGGGAGGCGGCCGAGCACCTGGCCGGGGAGATCGCCCGCACGGTGAACGGCCCGTTCGCCCTGTACGGGCACTGCGTCGGGACCGCTCTGACCGTGCTGACGGCGCGGGAGCTGGAGGACCGCGGCGCCGACCCCGTCGCCGTCCACCTGGCCGCGGCCCTGCCGGACCCCGATCCGCGCGGCTCGCTCGCCCGGCTCGAAGCGTGGAGCGACGACGCGCTGTACGCCTATCTGCGGTCCCTGGGCGGTTTCGACGGCGTCCTCGACGAGGGGGACCTGCGGCGCGTGCTGTCGCTGGTCCGCCGTGCGATGGTCCGGGGGGCGGCGTTCCAGATCGAGGCCCGGGACGGGTGGGAGAAGCTCCGCACCCCGGTCCACGTCGTGGTCGGCGACGCGGATCCGGCGACCGCGGGGTACGAGGAGGGCCACCGCGCGTGGGGCCGGTTCGCGCGGCGCACGAGGCTCTCGGTGCTTCCGGGAGCGGGTCACTACTTCGTCAAGGACAGGTCCGAGGACCTGGCGGCCCTGCTGGCCGCCGACCCGCTCGCGGAAGGACGGTGAGGGACCCTCAGCCCAGCAGCTCCCGCACCACCGGGGCGAGGGCCCGGAAGGCCTTGCCGCGGTGGCTGATGGCGTTCTTCTGCGACGGGGTCAGTTCCGCGCAGGTGACGTCGTACCCGGCGGGCTGGAGGATCGGGTCGTAGCCGAAGCCGTTGGTGCCCACCGGGGCGTGGCGGAGGGTGCCTTCCATGCGGCCCTCCACCACGCGCTCCGTGCCGTCGGGGAGGGCCAGGGCGGCCGCGCAGGCGAAGTGGGCGCCCCGGTGGGGGTCGGCGATGTCGGACAGCTGGGCCAGCAGCAGGTTCAGGTTGGCCTTGTCGTCGCCGTGGGCGCCGGCCCAGCGGGCGGAGAAGATGCCGGGGGCTCCGCCCAGGACGTCGACGCAGAGGCCGGAGTCGTCGGCCACCGCCGGGACGCCCGTCGCCTGGGCCAGTGCGTGAGCCTTGAGCAGGGCGTTCTCGGCGAAGGTGACGCCGGTCTCCTTGACGTCGGGGATCTCCGGGTACGCGTCCGCGCCGACGAGGTCGAGGTCGAGGCCCGCGTCGGCGAGGATGGCGTGGAGTTCGGTGATCTTGCCCGCGTTGCGGGTGGCGAGGATCAGGCGCTGTCGGGTCATGCCCCCGATTATCCCGGGGTGCAGACCTTGCCGATCTCGGTGGCGGCGGAGGTGATCGGGGTGATGTCGGGCGTGGCGTCGCCGTTCTTCACCGCGTCACGGACCGACTCGACGCCCTTGGTGAGGTCGTCGACGGCCTTCGAGAGGTCGGCGTTGTCGGTGGTGTTCTTGAGGTTGCCGAGCTCCGTGGAGATGGAGTTCAGGGACTCCTCGATCTGCGTGACGTCGTTGGAGGCGTTGGAGACGGCGTCCTGGAGCTTGCCGACCGAGGTGGCTATCGCGTCGGCGGTCTTCACGCAGTCCATCGCCTTGTCGAGGGCTCCGCAGCCCGTCAGCATGGTCGTGACCACGGCCGCCGTGGCGACGGCGAGGGTGGTCATGGTGCGGCGGCGCTTCACTGTTCGGGTCCTCCCCTGGCTGCGTACATTCGACGGGGCGCACGGTACGGCCGCGCGCCCCTTGCCGTAAAGGACGCGCCCGTCGGACGGACAGTTGCTCAGGGGTTTCCCCTAGGGGAAGCGCTCAGAGGGTGGCGTCGAGCGCCTTGCGCTGGAGGTCGGCAAGGTCGGCGCAGCCGGCGGCGGCCAGGTCGAGGAGGGCGTTGAGTTCGGCGCGGTCGAAGGGCTCGGCCTCGGCGGTGCCCTGGACCTCGACGAAGCGGCCGTCGCCGGTGCAGACGACGTTCATGTCGGTGTCGGCGCGGACGTCCTCCTCGTAGCAGAGGTCGAGGAGGGGGACGCCGCCGACGATGCCGACGGAGACGGCGGAGACGGTGCCGGTGAGCGGCTTGCGGCCGGCCTTGACCAGCTTCTTGCCCTGGGCCCAGGCGACGGCGTCGGCGAGGGCGACGTAGGCGCCGGTGATGGCGGCGGTGCGGGTGCCGCCGTCGGCCTGGAGGACGTCGCAGTCGAGGACGATGGTGTTCTCGCCGAGGGCCTTGTAGTCGATGACGGCGCGGAGCGAGCGGCCGATGAGCCGGGAGATCTCGTGGGTGCGGCCGCCGATCTTGCCGCGGACGGACTCGCGGTCGCCGCGGGTGTTGGTGGAGCGGGGGAGCATGGAGTACTCGCCGGTGACCCAGCCCTCGCCGCTGCCCTTGCGCCAGCGGGGGACGCCCTCGGTGACGGAGGCGGTGCAGAAGACCTTGGTGTCGCCGAAGGAGATGAGGACGGAGCCCTCGGCGTGCTTGCTCCAGCCGCGTTCGATGGTGACGGGGCGGAGCTGTTCGGGGGTACGGCCGTCGATGCGAGACATGGGACGAGCCTAGCCCCATCCGCGCGGGGTCCCGGCCCGTCCCCGGGTACGCACGAGGGGCCCCGGCCCCGCCGGCCCCGGCCCCCCTCACCCGGGGGGTCGCTGCGGCCCACAAGTCGTCGGACTCGGCGGCGGGCGGGGGCCGCGCCGGGGGGC
>NZ_JBHYKM010000022.1:60289-64368 GCF_042741435.1 Streptomyces sp. NPDC058955
GGGTGGGTGGGGGTGTGGGGCTGTGTCGCGGTCGCTGGGCCCGCCCACCCCCACCGCGGGGGGGGGCCCGGCCCCCCCCGGGGGCCCCCCCGCGCGCCGGCCCCCCGGCGGCCCGGGCCCCCCCTCAGCCGGGTGTCAGCTGCTCACATCATGTCTTCGATCTCGGCGGCGATCGGGTCCGCGTCGGTGCCGATGACGACCTGGATGGCGGTGCCCATCTTCACGACGCCGTGGGCGCCGGCGGCCTTGAGCGCGGCGTCGTCGACGAGGCTGGCGTCGGCCACCTCGGTGCGCAGGCGGGTGATGCAGCCCTCGACCTCTTCGATGTTGTCGATGCCGCCGAGCCCGGCGACGATCTTCTCAGCCTTGGTGGCCATGTGTTTCTCCCTGTCCGTTCCGTTCGCGGGACACGCGAATCTCGGCGCACCGACGGTCCGCGTTGTCACGGTAACCCACGGTTGGCCCAACTTCGCGAGCGAGTGCCGCCGTTCTGCCGAATGATGACGATCACCGGCGGCCTGTCCTCAGCGGGCTCCCGGAGCCTACCGCAAGTGGTCTACACCAGTGTGCAACGAGACGCGGCCCCGGGTTGTTCCGGGACAGGGAGGTCGCCGATGAGTACCGACAGCGCAGCAGCCGGCTCCAGGAAGGTCACGTGGGGAGGTTTCTTCCAGGGGCTGCAGAAGATGGGCCGCAGCCTGCAGCTGCCCATCGCGGTGCTGCCCGCCGCGGGCATCATCAACCGGCTCGGCCAGCCGGACGTCTTCGGCGCCGAGGGCCTCGGCTGGGACAACGTCGCCAAGGTGATGTCCGGCGCGGGCGGCGCGCTGCTCGACGGCAGCCTGGGCCTGCCGCTGCTGTTCTGCATCGGTGTCGCGATCGGCATGGCGAAGAAGGCGGACGGTTCGACCGCGCTCGCCGCGGTGGTCGGCTTCCTCGTCTACTACACGGTGCTGCGCCAGTTCCCGAAGGACTGCCCGACGGGGACGAAGGACGTCGGCGGCGGCTGCCTCGGCACGGACGACGCCTTCGCCGGGTACACGTACCAGAACCCGGGCGTCTTCGGCGGCATCATCATGGGCCTGCTGGCCGCGTACCTGTGGCAGCGGTACCACCGCACGAAGCTGGTGGACTGGCTGGGCTTCTTCAACGGCCGCCGGCTCGTCCCGATCATCATGGCCTTCGTCGGCATCCTCTTCGCCTCGCTCTGCCTGTGGATCTGGCCGCCGATCGGCGACGCGCTGGAGAGCTTCAGCGACTGGCTGGTGGGTCTGGGCGCCTGGGGCTCGGGCATCTTCGGCGTGGCGAACCGCGCGCTGCTGGTGATCGGTCTGCACCAGTTCCTGAACGTGCCCATCTGGTTCCAGTTCGGCACGTACACGAAGCCGGACGGCACGGTGGTGCACGGTGACATCAGCATGTTCCTGGCGGGCGACCCGGAGGCCGGCCAGTTCACCACCGGCTTCTTCCCGATCATGATGTTCGCCCTCCCGGCGGCGGCGCTGGCGATCACCCACTGCGCGCGCCCGAACCGGCGCAAGGAGGTCGGCGGCCTGATGCTGTCGGTGGCGCTGACCTCGTTCGTCACGGGCATCACGGAGCCGATCGAGTACTCGTTCCTCTTCATCGCCCCGGTGCTGTACGCCATCCACGCGCTGCTGACGGGCGTGTCGATGGCGCTGACGTGGGCGCTGGGCGTGAAGGACGGCTTCAGCTTCTCGGCGGGTCTGATCGACTACGTGATCAACTGGAACCTGGCGACCAAGCCATGGCTGATCATCCCGATCGGCCTGGGCTTCGCGGTCGTGTACTACGTGATCTTCCGGTTCGCGATCACCAAGTTCAACCTCCCGACGCCGGGCCGCGAGCCCGAGGAGCTCCAGGAGCAGCTGGAGCGGGACAACGTGAAGTAGGGCGGTCCGTCCCGGGGCTTTCGAACCCCGACGGGAGCCGCGAAAGGCCCCTGGACCTCGTGGTCCGGGGGCCTTTTGTCACGCCTTCATCACTATGCCCCCGCGCGAAAAATTCGCAGGTTCCTTATCTAAGTCTCACGTGCTACAACTGGTCTACACCACTCATTGGTGTAGACCACGCGGTCCAGACCACCGCGTTCCCGAGACGCCGCCGTCACCCCCTTTTCCCCTGTCCTCTGGCGGCGCCTTGCCTACTGGAGGAAGTTGATGAGTACGGCCACCGCCCAGGCCGCCGCTCCCGCGAAGAAGCGCGGATCCGGCCTGTTCCAGGGCCTGCAGAAGGTCGGTCGCAGCCTGCAGCTGCCGATCGCCGTGCTGCCGGCCGCGGGTATCTTGCTCCGCCTCGGCCAGGACGACGTCTTCGGCAAGGACGGCCTCGGCTGGATCAAGGTGGCGAAGGTCTTCGCCACCGCCGGCGACGCGGTCTTCGCCAACCTGCCGCTGCTCTTCTGCGTCGGCATCGCCATCGGCTTCGCCAAGAAGGCCGACGGCTCCACCGCCCTCGCCGCGCTCGTCGGCTTCCTCGTCTACAAGAACGTCCTCACGGCGTTCCCCGTGACCGAGGGCGTGGTCAACACCACCGAGAACGGCGGTGTCGACGTCGCCGCCACCTACAACGACCCCAAGGTCCTCGGCGGCATCGTCATGGGTCTCCTGGCGGCCGTGATCTGGCAGCGGTACCACCGCACCAAGCTGGTCGACTGGCTCGGCTTCTTCAACGGCCGTCGCCTCGTCCCGATCATCATGGCCTTCGTCGGCACGATCATGGGCGTCTTCTTCGGCCTCGTCTGGGAGCCGGTCGGCAACGTCATCACCAACTTCGGCGAGTGGATGACCAGCCTGGGCGCGGTCGGCGCGGGCATCTTCGGTGTCGTCAACCGCGGTCTGCTGCCGATCGGCATGCACCAGTTCGTCAACACCGTCGCCTGGCAGGAGATCGGCTCCTTCCAGGACTCCGCCGGCGCCGTCTGGCACGGCGACCTGCCCCGCTTCTTCCACGGTGACCCCACCGCCGGCCAGTTCATGTCGGGCTTCTTCCCGATCATGATGTTCGCCCTCCCGGCCGCCGCGCTCGCCATCACGCACTGCGCCCGCCCGGAGCGCCGCAAGGTCGTCGGCGGCATGATGATCTCCCTGGCGCTGACCTCCTTCGTCACCGGCATCACCGAGCCGATCGAGTTCGCGTTCATGTTCATCGCCCCGGTGCTCTACGCGATCCACGCGGTGCTCACCGCCGTCGCGATGGCCGTCACCTGGGCCCTCGGCGTGCACCACGGCTTCAGCTTCTCGGCCGGCGCGATCGACTACTTCCTCAACTGGGGCCTCGCGACCAAGCCGTGGATGATCATCCCGATCGGTCTCGTCTTCGCGGCGATCTACTACGTGCTCTTCCGCTTCGCGATCACCAAGTTCAACCTCCCCACCCCGGGCCGCGAGCCCGAGGAGGAGGTCGAGGACCTCACCAAGGCGTGAACCTCCGCCGCACGGCGTGACCCGACATCGGCCCCCAGGACCACCGGTCCCGGGGGCCGATTCCCTTTCCCCCGACGGGATTTGCCGATTTCCGCACCGACCGGCACCGAATCGACCTGACAGACTTCCGAACAAGATCGCACAGCCGCCGCGCACCCTCCATAGGATTAGACCACTGAAGCCGAGGGGGAACACTTCGGCGCAGGCTTCCGACGGGCTTACCGTCACGACCAAGGAAAGAGAAGCACATGAGCCTCTCCACGCTGCGCGAGATGAACTTCACGACCCTGTCCGACAGCGAGAGCGACGCCGTTTCCGGCGGCCGCCTCTCGAAGGCCCAGTGCGCCGCGATCTGGGCCAACGCCCAGGCCGCGATGCTGGGTTACGGCTGTGGCGGCGGCTACTCGGACTACATGGCCATCTACAACCGTGAGTGCCGGTAGCAGTTCACGCTGACGGGAATCCCCTGACCAAGGATTCCGGCAGCCGCACAGAATCGGGGGGGGGGGGGGGGCCCCTGCCACCACCTCAGCGGCTTGGGCGCCGCAACCACCGACGGCCGCCACGCCCTCCTCGCAGCCGGCCAGCGCACCCACGGCGACACCGTCCTGCACATCTACCGGGGCACCGGCC
>NZ_JBHYKM010000022.1:64378-81387 GCF_042741435.1 Streptomyces sp. NPDC058955
GGGCATCTCGTCGCGCCGCCGCCGCACCCCTACACACGCTGGCCCGGCGCCCGACCGCCGCGGCGCGCCACTCCCAGCTATCTCCCGCGCGCCCCGCGCCCCCCCCCCCCGATCCGCATCCCAGGGGGGCACACGATGACATGGCAGGCCTACCACACGCACCAGGAGGGCGACACCGACTGCGGACCCGCCTGCGTGCGCACCGTCCTGCGCCGGCACGGGGTCCACGTGGACGCCGCGATCCTCCGGGAGTCCGTCGGGCTCGGCGAGGACGGCGCGAGCCTGCTCCGGCTCCAGCAGGTCCTCGACGACTACGGCGTCGACTCCCAGGCGTTCCGGCTGACCGTGGACGAGCTCCGCCAGGCTGTCGGACTCGCCGGCCCCGTCATCGTCCTGACCAGGCATGACGGCCTCGCACACTTCGTTGTGATCATGGAGGCCCGGCCGGACGGTTCCTTCACCGTCAGCGATCCCTGGTTCCACCGGCCCAGGACCGTGACCGCCGAGGAGCTCGCCGACACCTTCTCCGGCGAGGCGCTCGTCTCCGAGACTCCCCCGGTCGGCGTGGGCCGACGGAACCGGCTGGCGCAGGCCTGGCGGCGGAGCGTCTTCGTCGGAGAGCTGCGCGCGAACCGCCGGACGCTCACCGGGGTCATCGCCCTGACCCTCCTCGTGGCCGCCCTCTCGATCTCCAGCAGCATCTATCTCCAGATCTCCGTCGATAAATTCGTGCGGTCCGACAGAATCAGCACCCTGACCTTCACCTCACTGGCCTTCGTCGGAATGGTGGTGGCCGCGGGAGCACTCCAGTACATTCGCGGACTCGTCATCGTGGGCTTCGGACAGCGCATACAGAGAAACCTTTCCGAAAGGTACGTGGAAAAGCTTCTCGGTCTGCCGTCGCGCTTCTACGCCGGGCGGCGGACCGGAGACCTGGCGAGCCGTCTCGATGACATCCAGGGAATCCAGACGCTCCTGACGTCCACGACGATCGGCGTGTCCGTGGACGTCGCCGTCGTGATTCTCGTCGGCGGTTATCTCGCGTGGTCGAGCATGCCTCTCTTCGGGATACTCGTGAGCGCCGCGTTCATCACCGTCGTGTCGTCCTGGTTCCTCTATCGGGGAATTCGCGAGGCGTCCGAGGAATCACTGCAGCGGGACGCCACACTCAAATCCGAGCTGATCAACATCCTCGACCACCACGAAGTGGTCTTCTCGCACGGGAAACGCGCCTTCGCGGCCGGGCGAATCTCCCACGCCCTGGCGCGGCGCATCGACGCCGAGACGAGGCTCGGGCGGCTCGACAACCTGGCGGCCGTGATCCGGCTGGTGACCCACGGGTGCTTCGCCGTCATCGTGACCTGGGTGGGCCTCCTCCAAGCGCACGGCGGCCGGATCTCCCTGGGGCACGTGCTCGGCTTCATCTCGCTGTCCGGGTACTTCCTCACCTCGCTGGTGAACATCTCCACCCTGCAGACCACCCTCCAGCGCAGCTCCGCCGCGATCGGCCGCTACCGCGACGTCATGACGCAGCGCGACCGCGCCACCGCCCTGCCGTCCGTCGCCGAACCCACCCCGGACACCCGCCCGGGCACCCGCCCGGAGGTCGACCTCGTGGCACGCGACCTCACCTTCGCGTACCCGGGCACGGCCCGCCGGGTCCTGGAGGACGTCTCCCTCTCCGTGCCCGCCGGAAGCGCGGTGCACCTGGCGGGGGCGAACGCCTCGGGCAAGAGCACCCTGCTGAAGCTCCTGGCCGGCCTGTACGTCCCCGACGCCGGGGCGGTCCTCGTCGGCGGCGTCCCCCTGGACCGCCTCGCGCCCGGGACGCTCCCTCGGAAGGTCCTCTATCTGCCCGAGATCCCGCTGATCGTCGACGCGACCGTCTGGGAGAACCTGACGCTGGGGGCGCACCACTCCCGGGAGGAGGTCGACCGGGCGTGTGCCGTGGCCGGGGCGACCTCCGTCGTGGACTCGCTCGACAAGGGCTACGACGAGGTGCTCCGGGAGGACGGAACCCTGCTGTCCCGGGGACAGCTGCAACGGCTCGCCCTGGCCCGGGCGGTGCTGATCCGCCCCGACGTCTTCCTCTTCGACGAGAGCTTCAGCGGCATCGACCAGGAATCCTTCGTCCGGATCTGGGAGTCCCTGGCCCTGACGGGCGCCACTCGCGTCCTGGTGGCCCACCGCGAGGTCGACGCCCTGCGCTGCGACCTGACCCTGCGCCTGGACGACGCGCCCGCCGCCGCGCCCGCCCCGGCCGCCGCCGTCACGAAGGAACCCGTGTGAACCTCTCCGACATCCTCGACCGGGCCTGGGCCGAGGAGCCCGGCCGGCCGACCGCGCTCGGCCGGGACCTGCGGCTCGTCCGCGCCGTCGCCCCGGAACTGCTCGCCCTGACCGTCCCGGCGGACTCGTACGCCGATCTCGCCGCCGGCTACCGGCCGGAATCCCGCCGGCCGGATCCCCTGGGCACCGTGACCGCGGTCGTCCTCACCCGCGACGAGGAGCGGACCATCGGGGCGTGTCTGCGCGCTCTCACGGACGACTGCGACCGGCTGCTGCTGGTCGACGCCGAGTCCGCCGACGCGACCCTGCGCACCGCCGAAGCCGCCGTCCCGCACGTGGAGCACGTCGTCCGTGCCTGGACCGACGACTTCGCCGCGCAGCGCAACACGGCCTTCGAGCACGTGCGGCCGGGCGGCTGGATCGCCCATGTGGACGCGGACGAGACCCTGTCTGAGGGGAGCCGGGGACGGCTCCGGGCCGTCCTCGCGGCGCTGGACCACGTCCTGCCCGACGCGGACTTCGTGGTCTCCCCCCGGATCCTCGACACCGGCGGCGAGTGCCACACGAACACCCGGCGGATCCTGCGCTCCGGTACCGCCCTCCGGTTCATGGGCCGCGTCCACGAACGCCCGTACGACGCGCGGGGCGGCCTTCCGCCGGGTGTCGAAGTGGACGTGACCTTCCACCACTCCGGCTACGAGCCCGGGACGATCGCGCGCAAGGGCAAGGCGGAACGGTACGCGCGCCTGCTCGGGCTGTGTCTCGCCGAGGAGCCGTGGAATCCGAAGTGGCACTTCTACGCGGTGCGCGACGGCATGGTGGGGCACCGGCCCACCGCCGAGGAGGCCCGCTCCCTGTTCCTGCGCCTCCAGGAGGCCGACGCGCTGTACGAGGCCGAGCCCCCGCCCGGCGCGGCGCCCCTGTCCGACTACGCGACCGAGCGGCGGACCGACGGCCTGGTCCTCCGGTGCGAGCTGGCGCTGGGGTTCGGCGGCGGGCGCGAGATCGCGGAGCTGGCGCCGCTGCTGCGAGCCGGAGGACGTCTCCTGGAGGCCTCGTACTACGAGGTGTTCGCCGATTTCAGCGGCCTGCTCGGCCGCGCCTCGCAGCTGCTGGACCGGCTCTCCGAGGGGATCCGGCACGAACGGCCGGACAACCGGGGACTCGCGGGTCGCAGCTACGACCTCCAGGCGCTGCTGGCGGTGACCTGCGGTCGCTACGACGAGGTGTCCCCGCTGCTGGAGCAGGCCCGGTCGCGCCGGGCCGGGACCCTCACGACGGCCACCCTGGAGTCGCTCGCGGCCGGACTCCCGGACTGGCGGCCCCCTCACACCTCGTAGACCGCGCCCGCCTTCGCCAGCTCCGCCGGGCCCCCGTACACCGCGCGCGCGTCCGCGAGGTTGCGCCCGCCGTCCGTCCACGGCGGGATGTGGGTGAGGACGAGCCGGCCCACCTCGGCCCGGGCCGCCTGCGCGCCGGCCTCGCGGCCGTTGAGGTGGAGCTCCGGGATGTCCTCCTTGCCGTGGGTGAAGGACGCCTCGCAGAGGAAGAGGTCCACCCCGTCGGCGAGGCGGTGGAGGGCTTCGCAGACGCCGGTGTCGCCGGAGTACGCGAGGGACCGGCCGCCGTGCTCGATCCGGATGCCGTACGCCTCCACCGGGTGGCACACCTTCTCGGTGCGGATCGTGAACGGGCCCAGCTCGAAGGTGCCCGACCCCAGCGTGCGGAAGTCGAAGACCTCGCTCATCGAGGACGGCGAAGGGGTGTCCGCGTACGCCGTGGTGAGGCGCTGCTCGGCGCCCTCGGGGGCGTACACGGGGATCGCGTCGCAGCGGCCGCCCTCGTGCCGGTAGTAGCGGGCCACGAAGTAGCCGCACATGTCGATGCAGTGGTCCGCGTGGAGGTGGCTGAGGAAGATCGCGTCCAGGTCGTACAGGCCGATGTGGCGCTGCAGCTCGCCGAGGGCGCCGTTGCCCATGTCGAGGAGCAGCCGGAAGCCGTCGGCCTCGACGAGGTAGCTCGAACAGGCCGATTCCGCGGACGGGAACGACCCGGAGCAGCCGACGACGGTGAGCTTCATAGGAGCGTGAACCTCCGTGGACGGGTGCGGTCAGGCACGCAAAGGGGAGGGGGAGGCCGTGCGGTCAGACGAGCGTAAGGCGCACGGGGGCCGGTCGCTCCTTCGTGGCGGCCCGTTGTGGGCGAACTCACGGGCTCTGTCACCGGTTCGGATGGACGGCGGGGCGCGGCGGCGCGGTGCGCCGGGCGCCGGTAACGTCATGGGGTATGGACACGTCGTGGTGGCCCGCGCTGGTCGCGGTCGTGGTGATCGCGCTGGTGGTGGTGGTCGCGGGAGGGCGGACGCGGTCGTCGTCCGTGCGGACCCGGCCGGCGGGTCGGCCGGCGGGGCGGACCCGTCCGCCGGGGCGGCCCGCGGTACGGAAGCCGGGCGCGCGGGAGCCGCGGGCGCGGGAGATCTGGTGGGCCGAGGTGCCCTTCGAGGACGGGCCCGGCGCCAAGGACCGGCCGTGTCTGGTGCTGTCGGTCCGCGGGGACCTCGCGCTGGTCGCGAAGATCACGAGCAAGTACCACGACGAGCGGCCCGGGGTGATCGCGCTGCCGCCGGGGGCGGTCGGGGACGCGCGCGGGCGGCCGAGCTTCCTGGAGACGGACGAGCTGCGGGACGTGCCGCTCGGGGAGTTCCGGCGGCGGGTGGGTGAGGCGGACCCGGTCGTGTGGGACCAGGTCCGCCACCTCGCGCGCTAGCGGACGCGCGGCCGGGCGCGCGGCTCCGGCGTCACGCCCAGAGCTGGCCCTGGACGGTCTCGATGGCCTCTTCCGTGGTCCTGGCGGTGTAGAGGCCCGTCGAGAGGTACTTCCAGCCGCCGTCGGCCACGACGAAGGCGATGTCCGCGGATTCGCCGGCCTTGAGGGCCTTCCTGCCCACTCCGATCGCGGCGTGGAGGGCCGCGCCGGTGGAGACGCCCGCGAAGATGCCCTCCTGCTGGAGGAGTTCGCGGGTGCGGGTGACGGCGTCTGCGGAGCCGACGGAGAAGCGGGTGGTGAGGACGGAGGCGTCGTACAGCTCGGGGACGAAGCCCTCGTCGAGGTTGCGGAGCCCGTAGACGAGGTCGTCGTAGCGCGGTTCGGCGGCGACGATCTTGACGTCGGGCTTGTGCTCCCGGAGGTAGCGGCCGACGCCCATCAGGGTTCCTGTCGTGCCGAGGCCGGCGACGAAGTGGGTGATGGACGGGAGGTCCGCGAGGATCTCCGGGCCGGTGGTGGCGTAGTGGGCGCCCGCGTTGTGCGGGTTGCCGTACTGGTAGAGCATCACCCAGGTCGGGTTCTCGGCGGCGAGCTCCTTGGCGACGCGCACCGCCGTGTTGGAGCCGCCCGCCGCGGGGGACGAGACGATCTCCGCGCCCCACATGGCGAGCAGCTGCCTGCGCTCCTCGCTGGTGTTCTCGGGCATGACGCAGACGATGCGGTAGCCCTTGAGCCGGGCGGCCATGGCCAGCGAGATGCCGGTGTTGCCGCTGGTCGGCTCCAGGATGGTGCAGCCGGGGGTGAGGCGGCCGTCCTTCTCCGCCTGCTCGATCATGTGGAGCGCGGGGCGGTCCTTGATCGAGCCGGTCGGGTTGCGGTCCTCCAGCTTCGCCCAGATGCGGACGTCGTCCGAGGGCGAGAGCCGGGGGAGGCGGACGAGCGGCGTGTTGCCGACCGCCGCCAGCGGGGAGTCGTAACGCATGGGATCAGACCATGCCGCCGGCGACGGCCGGCAGGATCGTGACGCTGTCGCCGTCGGTCAGCTTGGTGTCGATGCCGTCGAGGAAGCGGACGTCCTCGTCGTTCAGGTAGACGTTGACGAAGCGGCGGAGCTTGCCGCCGTCCACGATGCGGGCCTCGATCCCGTTGTGGCGGGTCTCCAGGTCGGCGAAGAGCTCGGCGAGGGTCGCGCCGCTGCCCTCGACGGCCTTCTCGCCGTCGGTGTAGGTGCGGAGGATGGTCGGGATGCGGACCTCGATGGCCATGGCGTGGACTCCTGTCGGAAGTGACGTGGTGGGCGTGCTGCTGGGGCCCCCGCGCGGAGGGGGTCGTACGTGCGTGCGCTCGGCCGGCGCTCAGAGCGCGGCGCGGGATGAACAGATCGCGCTGGCGAGGCGGCAGAGGTCGACGTGCAGGCGTGCCACGAGCAGCACAGTGCCCGGAGTCTCTTCGCTCACGTCGTGGGGAACCATGCGGTCATCGTATCGATTCCCGTACCGGGTTCCGGAATGTGATCTCAGATACTGGATGTTTTCCGACCGCCTGCCGGACAGCCCGGCGTGTACCCCCGGGCGTATCCCTAGACGTACTCCTCCACGACCTTGACGTCCTCCTCCTCCACGACACCGTCGACGATCGTGTACGAGCGGAACTGGAAGGGGCCGGCGGCGTCGGTGTCGGCGGTGGAGACCAGCACATAGTGGGCGCCGGGCTCGTTGGCGTAGGTGATGTCGGTGCGGGACGGGTACGCCTCGGTGGCCGTGTGCGAGTGGTAGATGATCACGGGCTCCTCGTCCCGGTCGTCCATCTCGCGGTAGAGCTTGAGGAGGTCGGCGGAGTCGAACTCGTAGAAGGTGGGCGAACGGGCCGCGTTGAGCATCGGGATGAACCGCTCGGGGCGGCCCGAGCCGACGGGTCCCGCGACGACGCCGCATGCCTCGTCGGGGTGGTCCGCGCGGGCGTGTTCCACGATCCGGTCGTACAGGGCCCGGGTGATGGTCAGCATGACGACAGGATAAGCAGACGGGCCGCCTCGTACCGAGGAATGGTACGAGACGGCCCGGATGTCGAGACGGTGCAGGTCAGGAGCGCTTGGCGAAGGCGGCGCCCTCGGGGTTGCGGGCCTTGAGCACCAGGTAGGCGACGGCCAGGAGCAGGCCCCAGACCGGCGCGCCGTAGAGCGCGACGCGGTTGCCCGCGTCCATGCCCATGGTCACCACGACCAGGCCGATGAAGGCGAGGGCGAAGACGCTGGCCCAGATGCCGCCGGGGGCCTTGAAGGAGGACTGGGGCAGTTCGCCGCGGTCGGCCTTGAGGCGGTAGCGGATCTGGCAGACCAGGATCATGATCCAGGCCCACATGCCGGAGATGGTGGCGAAGGAGACGACGTAGTTGAACGCCTCGCCGGGCCACTGGTAGTTGATCCAGACGCCGACCATCATGAGCGCGGCGGAGAAGGTGGTGCCGACGAGCGGGGTGCCGCTCTTGGTGAGCCGGGTGAAGAGCTTCGGGCCCTGGCCGTTGAGCGCGAGGTCGCGCAGCATGCGGCCGGTGGAGTACATGCCCGAGTTGCAGGACGACAGGGCCGCGGTCAGGACGACGAAGTTGACGATCGCGGCGCCGATGCCGAGGCCCATCTTCTCGAAGGCGGCGACGAACGGCGAGACGCCCGGCTGGAACTCGGTCCACGGGACGACCGACAGGATCATGATGAGCGCGCCGACGTAGAAGACGGCGATGCGCCACGGCACGGTGTTGATGGCCTTGGGCAGGACCGTCTCCGGGTCCTTCGACTCGCCGGCGGTGACGCCGACCAGCTCGACCGCGAGGAAGGCGAACATGACCATCTGCAGGGTCATGAGGGTGGAGCCGATGCCGTTCTCACCGGCGAAGAAGCCGCCGAGGTCCCACAGGTGGGTGATCGAGGCGGTGTCGCCGGCGTCGGAGAAGCCGATCGTGAGGATGCCGGCGCAGATCAGGATCATGCCGACGATGGCGGTGACCTTGACCATGGAGAACCAGAACTCCAGCTCGCCGAAGAGCTTCACGGAGATCAGGTTGGCGCCGTAGAGGATCACGGTGAAGACGAGGGCGGAGATCCACTGCGGGATGTCCCACCAGTACGTCATGTAGGTGGCCGCGGCGGTGACTTCGGTGATGCCGGTGACGACCCAGAAGAGCCAGTACGTCCAGCCGGTGACGAAGCCCGCGAAGGGGCCAATGAACTCCCGCGCGTACTCCGAGAAGGAGCCGGAGACGGGGCGGTACATGAGGAGCTCGCCGAGCGCCCGCATGATGAAGAAGATGACGAGGCCCGCGAGGGCGTACGCGAGGATCAGGCTGGGGCCCGCCTTGGAGATGCCCTTGCCCGCTCCGAGGAAGAGGCCGGTCCCGATGGCGCCGCCGATCGCGATCATCTGGATCTGGCGGGCGCCGAGTGCCCGGTGGTAACCCTCGCCCGAGGCGGAGTCCGCGGCCTCATTGCCGTCGTGCTGCTTGTCGACCCGCACTGAGGTCATGGTGGTGCGCCTTTCTCCATGCTGATCCGCGCGACGTCGTCTGCTGCGGATCAGGTCCTGATCCCCCCGGATGTGGATGGAGTGCCACCGGCGGTCAGCCGGCTCAAGCGCCCTCGGGAACAGGGGTGGCGTCCCCGAGTGGTCGTGAAGATTTATCACGCGCTGGGGGGTGATCGACGGAGATGCGTATGGCGCACGCCACGAAAATGCGGCGGCAAAAGGGACACAAGAGGACGAGGTGCCCGCCCTGATAACAAGTTCGTTATCCGGATTTGAGCGTCCGCTGAGCGAACACCCCGCTCCCGCCGTCCGTCAGGACATGAGCGTCTCGACCAGTGACTCCTGAAGCGCGCCGAGCCAGAGGTACGCCATCACCATCGGCTTGCGCGGATCGCTGTCCGGCAGCCGGTAGAGCCGCTCGCTCTCCTCGTCCTCGGTGATGTCCAGCCGGGTGGCGATGGTCAGCCGCAGGTCGTTGAGGGTGCCGAGCCAGGACCGGGACTCGTCCGGGGTCAGCTTGAGGACCGCGGACTCCTCCGGACCCTCGCTGCTGAGGCCGTCCAGGGCGCGCACCACCGCGAGGGCGTCCTCGCGCTTGCGGGCCCGCAGGTCGTTCTCGGTGAAGCGGCGGAAGTCGGCCGCGGCGGCCCGCAGCTCCTCGCTGTCGTCCGCGTACGCGTCGGGGAAGAGACGGCGCAGGGCGGGGTCGGACGGCGGTTCGCTGGGGCCCTCGGCGAAGAGGGCGGCGAGCGGGTCGGCGTCCGCGTCGGGCTCGTCGCCCGGGCCCACCAGTTCGAGCAGCTGGACGGCGAGCGAGCGCAGGATGGAGACCTCGACCTCGTCGAGGGCGACGGCCGCTCCGCCGCCCGGGACGGCCTCGAAGTGGCCGGCCATCAGCCGCGGTCCTGGGAGAGCGTCGCCCACAGTCCGTAGCCGTGCATCGCCTGCACGTCCCGTTCCATCTCCTCGCGGGTGCCGCTGGAGACCACCGCGCGGCCCTTGTTGTGCACGTCGAGCATCAGCTTGTGCGCCTTGTCCTTGGAGTAGCCGAAGTACGTCTGGAAGACGTAGGTGACATAGCTCATCAGGTTCACCGGGTCGTTGTGCACGAGGGTGACCCAGGGGACGTCGGGCTCGACGACCGCGGAGACCTCCTCGGCCGACTCGGTCCGTTCGATCTCGATAGGCGCGATGCTCACTTACCCCATGCTGCCACCCGGGACCCCCTGTCGCACAAACGGGCCACCCCCCGACCCCACTATTCGTCAGTCTGACGAATAGTGGGGTAGCATCATCGGCATGAACGCTGCGGACCTTGGGCTCCCGGTGGACGTGCCGTCGACCGCGCTCTTCACCGACCAGTACGAGCTGACCATGCTCCAGGCGGCCCTCCGGGCCGGCACCGCCGACCGGCGCTCCGTCTTCGAGGTCTTCACCCGGCGGCTGCCCGAGGGGCGGCGGTACGGCGTCCTCGCCGGCGTCGGCCGGGTCCTGGACGCCGTCGAGAACTTCCGCTTCGACCCGGCCGTCCTCGGCTTCCTGCGCGAGCGGGCGATCGTCGACGAGCCGACCCTGAAGTGGCTGGCGGGCTACCGCTTCTCCGGCGACATCTGGGGCTACCCCGAGGGCGAGGTGTACTTCCCCGGCTCCCCCGTGCTGCGCGTCGAGGGCTCCTTCGCCGAGTGCGTGCTCCTGGAGACGGTGATCCTCTCGATCCTCAACCACGACTCGGCCATCGCCGCGGCCGCCTCCCGCATGTCGGCGGCGGCCGGCGGACGCCGGCTGATCGAGATGGGCGCCCGCCGCACCCACGAGCTGGCCGCCGTCGCCGCCTCCCGGGCCGCGTACGTCGGCGGCTTCGAGGCCACCTCCGACCTCGCCGCGGGCTTCCGCTACAACATCCCGACCGTCGGCACCTCCGCGCACGCCTTCACCCTGCTGCACGACAGCGAGCGGGACGCCTTCCGGGCCCAGATCGACAGCCTCGGCCGGGGCACGACCCTGCTCGTCGACACCTACGACGTCGCCGAGGCGGTCCGCGCCGCCGTCGAGATCGCCGGGCCCGAGCTCGGCGCCGTCCGCATCGACTCCGGCGACCTGCTGCTCGTCGCCCACCGGGTCCGGGCCCAGCTGGACGAGCTCGGCGCCCGGGACACCAAGATCGTGGTCACCTCCGACCTCGACGAGTACGCCATCGCCTCGCTGGCCGCCGCGCCGGTCGACGCGTACGGCGTGGGCACCCAGCTCGTCACCGGCAGCGGCCACCCCACCTGCTCGATGGTCTACAAGCTGGTCGCCCGGGCCGCCTCGGCCGACCCGAAGGCCCCGCTGGTCCCGGTCGCCAAGAAGTCGCTGGGCGGCAAGGCGTCCGTCGGCGGCCGCAAGTGGGCCGCGCGCCGCAAGGACGCCGACGGGGTCGCCGCGGCCGAGGTCGTCGGCACCGGCCAGGTCCCGGACGCGCTCGCCGCCGACCAGCTCCTGGTCGAGCTGGTCAAGGGCGGCGAGGTGGTGGCCCGGGAGCCGCTGGCGACGGCCCGCACCCGGCACATCGCGGCCCGCGCCGGGCTGCCGATGTCCGCCATCCAGCTCTCCCGCGGCGAGCCGGTGCTGCCGACGGAGTACATCTAGAGATACGTCCAGAGCCCGGTGACTCCCCCTCCCGAAGCGGAGGCGGAGTCTCTAGGCTCGGGCCCACCCCTTCCGACCACCCGAGGACCCGCCATGCACCGCGCACTGATCGTCGTGGACGTACAGAACGACTTCTGCGAGGGCGGCAGCCTCGCCGTGACGGGCGGTGCCGACGTCGCCGCCGCCATCACCGAGCTCATCGGCGAGGCGGCCGGCTCCGCGTACCAGCACGTCGTCGCCACCCGCGACCACCACATCGACCCGGGCGCGCACTTCGCCCCGGCCGGCCAGGCGCCGGACTACGTCGACTCCTGGCCGGTGCACTGCGTGGCCGGCACCGAGGGCGTCGGCTTCCACCCGAACTTCGCCCCCGCCGTCGCCGGCGGCGCCGTGCAGGCCGTCTTCGACAAGGGCGCGTACGCCGCCGCGTACAGCGGCTTCGAGGGGCAGGACGAGAACGGCGAGACGCTGGCGCGGTGGCTGCGCGAGCGGGACGTGACCGAGGTCGACGTGGTGGGCATCGCCACCGACCACTGCGTCCGGGCGACCGCCCTGGACGCGGCCCGCGAGGGCTTCCGCGTGCACGTCCTGCTCGACCTCACGGCCGGGGTGGCCCGCGAGACCACTGACCGGGCGCTCGCGGAGCTCCGCGAGGCGGGCGTGGAGCTCACCGGCGAGCCGGTCGTCGCCTGAAGCCCCGGGCTCAGGCCGCGGGGGCCTTCGGCAGGGCGCGGGCCGGGTGCCACAGCTCCTGGGCGGCGCCCGGCGTGGATCTCCACAGCAGCCCGTCCGGGTGGTGCAGCACGGCCGTGATCTCGTCCGGCGTCGGCGGCTCGGCGTTCCCCCGCAGGTAAACCGACCGCAGGCCCAGGTTTCGGAGCCTGGTCAGGGCCCTGGCCCGGTTCGCGGCGTGGACGAGGAAGCGGACGGTCGCGCCGTCCCCGGCCGGGCTGGGCAGCCCTATCGCGACCACCACACTGCCTCCCGGCAACTTGCAGAACCCTCCACCGGGCATGCGGAACCACTCCCCCGTGAGCCGACTGTCAATAAGGAGTCCATGAGAACTCGGTCAGCTGCACCTAAACACGATCGGCCGCCGCCCGCTAGAGGGCGACGGCCGATCATGCTGTGACCTGCAGTTTTACCGGATCGCTAGTGGATCACCGGGTCGACGGGCCCACCCGGACCGTGATCGTCTGGCCGTTCTTCGGCTCCTTGACGACCTCGATCTTGGTGTTGGTGTCAGTGACCTTCACGCCGGCGCGCTCGGTCTCCTGGAACCAGTACGTGCCCTTGCGGTCGTCGAAGACCGGGTTGCCCGGCTGCGAGCGGACCCAGGTCGGCGCGTCCTTGAAGTGCAGCTGGAAAGCGTCCGTCCGGTACGTTCCGAAGGTGGAGTCGTACGCCTGGACGCGGTTGCGCATCAGGGAGCCGTCGTTCCACTTCAGCGGGGTCGGGTGGGCGTCGATCGGGAGGATCAGACCCTGGCCCGGGTGCTGGGAGGTGTTGTTGTCCTTCTGGGACAGGTCCCACTTCCAGATGAGCAGACCGTTCTGGTACGGGTAGTGCTCGACCCAGCTCGCCTTGTCGCCGGTGAAGCCGAAGTTGTACGGGCCGACCTTGAGGGTGGCGTCGTACGAGACGTACTGGCGGTTCTCGGCGATGTAGTACTGCTCGTACTCGTTGGTGAAGCCCTTGCCGACCCGCGAGAAGCCCTTGGCGGTCCAGCCGTTGTCGCCGTTCTCCGCGCCGTCCGCGAAGACGGAAGCACCGTCGGCGGTCAGCGTGATGGCGTCGGCGGTGAAGCCCTTGCCGCCCGCGCCGCCGTCCGTCTGGTAGCGGAAGCGGAGGTCGAACTTCTTGCCCGCGTACGCCGAGAGGTCGTAGACGAGCTTCTTGTGGGCGCCCGAGACGTCGGTCAGCGCCGGGGAGCCGGCCGCGTCGCGCGGGAGGGCCACGCCGTCGGCGGTGCCGTCCACGGCGGTCCAGTTGGCGCCGCCGTCCGTCGACACCTCGGTGTAGAGGTAGTCGTACTCGGCCTCGATGTCGTACCAGCCCTGGAGCTCCAGGGAGGCGGACGACTTGCCCGTCAGGTCGACGGAGCGGGTGAGGGTGTTCTTGAGGTCGTCACCCATGTCGCTCCACCACTGGGCCGAACCCTCGGCGGGGGCGACGATGTCGGTGGTGACGGCCTTCTTCGGCAGCTCGACGACGAGCGCCTGCGGGTTCTTGGTGTTGTACTCCGCCACGCCCAGCTTGTGGGTGGTCTTGGAGGCGCGCAGCTCGTCGCTCACCTTGGCGTAGTTGAGCCAGCCGAGCTGGAGCTTGTCCCAGGCGTTCATGTCGCCGGGCATGTCGCCGATGGAGTCCTTGCCCAGGCCCAGCCAGGAGCCGGAGGACATCAGCGACCAATAGCCGGTCGAGTTCTCGCCGCCCGCGGTGTCGTACAGGTCCGGCAGGCCGAGGTCGTGGCCGTACTCGTGGGCGAAGACGCCGAGGCCGCCGTTCTCCGGCTGCATCGTGTAGTCGCCGACCCAGATGCCGGTGTCGCCGATCGGGGTGCCGCCGGCCTTGTTGTTCTCCGGGCCGGTCTTGCCCGCGCTGGTGCCGTAGGCGTACCAGCGGTGCGCCCACAGGGCGTCCGTCTCCTGGGCGCCGCCACCGGCCGACTCGTCCTCGCCCGCGTGGACGATCTGGAAGTGGTCGATGTAGCCGTCGGCCTCGTTGAAGTTGCCGTCGGCGTCGAAGTCGTAGCGGTCCCACTGGTCGTAGGTCGCCAGGTCGGCCTTGATCTGGGCGTCGGTCTTGCCCTTGGCCTTCTGGTCGGCGACCCAGGCGTTGACGCCGTCGCGGACGGTGTCCCAGACGTTGGCGCAGTTGTTCTGGCCGCAGTAGTTGGAGCCGTAGCGGGCCTCGTTGTACGGGACCTTGACCCAGTCCGAGACCATGCCGTCGACCGAGTAGCGGCCGGACGAGGTGCGCTCGTAGTAGGTCTTCAGCGACTGCTTCTGCTGCCCGGTCTTCGGGTCCTTGCCGGAGCCGAAGTACAGGTCCTCGAAGTGCTTCTGGTCGTAGTCGGCCTGCCACGCGGTCGAGTTGTCCTTCGACCGGTCGGGCTCGGCTATCGCGTTGTGCAGCGGGCCGGGCGTGCCGCCGAACTTCGGCTTCAGCTCGTCCGTCTCGTCGTCCTTGCGGTCGACGAGGGTGGTGGTGTCCACCTGGTCGCCGAACTCGACCAGGATGGTGAAGATCTTGTCGGTCTTCTCACGGCCGAGCTCGACGTACTTCTTCGCGTCGAGCTTCACGACCTGCGAGCCCCCGCGGCGCTCGACCTTGGCCTCGCCCTTGAGGACCTGCTCCAGGGCGGCCTTGCGCTGCTGCGCCTGCTGCTCGCTGAAGGGGCCTTCGAGGTCGTGGTCGACCGTGGTCTTCTCGGCGTCGTTGCCCGGAGCCGGGTCGTGGCGGACGTCCGCCGCCGAGATCCTGCCGTCCTCGTTCGCCCAGGCGGTGCTGAAGGTCGAGGCGGTGGCGGCGGTGGCCGCGAGCGCCACGACGACCGCGGACGCCCGAATCGCCCGTCGTCTGTTGGTCACTTGGTGTCGTTCCTCCCCGGCGCCCACGCCTCGGGACCAGGAGGTGGGGTGTCCCGTCCGGCAGGGCGCGCGTCACAAGTGACGACATTCGACCGGAGAGAGACGAGAAAAGACAGATCTTGACTTGCACACACCAAGTGCACTATGCGGGTGTCGAAATCCGGTATGCGGACGGTCAAGCCGGGTACATCACGGGAAAGTTCGGGTGCGCGAGGCCGCTGCGGCCCGCTCCGTGCCCGGCCCGTGCCACCCGTGCGCCCCCCGTGCTCCGGCACCGTGGGTCAGGTCACGCTTACCCGCCGTTCCGCCCGGGCATCGAGCGTCGTAGAGTCGACCGGGAGTCCGGAGGGGCGGTATCCGTCATGCAGCGTCCGAACGCAGCGCAGTACGCCTACGGTTCGGCCGTCGTGGTCCTCGCGACCGCCGCGCTCCTGCTCCTCACCGGAGCCACCGGCCCCCTCGGCGTCGCCGCGGCCTGTCTCGCCGGCCTGCTCCTCGGCGTCCTCGTGGCGGTGACGATGCCGGGAGGCGCGCGACCCGTCAAGACCCCCGCCGGCACCGGCGCCAGGACCGGGAACGACGCGGTCCGGGTACCGGCCGCGCAGGTGGGCGCGGGAGCCGATGCCCGGACCGGTCCGTGAGAGTCCGTCCGCTCCGCCGGCGGTGCCGGCCCTGACTACTGGGGCACGGTGACGACCACCGTCTTCGCCGCCTTGTCGTGCAGGCCCTGCTTGTAGGGCTTGTCGACCAGGATCAGGATCAGGATGAGCAGCGGCCAGAGGCAGGCGCAGCAGATCAGCGCGGGCAGCCAGAGCACGATCGCGCGCAGCAGCGACTGGCTCATCGGGGGCGTGGAGCCGTCGTTGAGCATGGCGACGCGCAGCTTCATCAGCCGCTTGCCGAGGGTCTGGCCGCGCTGCGCCGTGAGCACGGTGTCGTACGTGACGTAGGCGACGATCGTGAGCAGCTGGAAGACCAGCTGGCCGCCGCCGGTCCAGGTGGCCTGGAAGTCGTCGCCGTCGACCGTCGCCCGGTCGTAGATGTCGAACGGGATGCCGATGATCGCCAGCGGCACCGCGATGATCACCCAGTCGATGAGCCGGGCGAGGACGCGGCGTCCGGTCTCGGCGAGCGGCGGCATCCCGGAGAGCGGGTCGGTGCCGCCGTAGCCGCCGCCGTAACCGTCGTACGGGGGCGGGGGCGGGTACGGGTTGTCGTACGGGCTCCCGGGCGGCGGAGGCCCCGGCGGCGGGCCCTGGGGCGGCTCCGGCGGCCGCTTGGCGAAGGGGTCGTCGTCGGGGGGCGGGCCGGGCGGCGGCTGGTCGGTGCTCATGGGGGCATCGCATCCCGGCCACCGGGGGCCCGCAACGGCTGGGCCCCCGTTCGGGGGACCGGCTCCCCCGGCGGGTCGGCGGGGTCAGACCCGGGCGACGAAGGTGCCGGCCGCCTTGTCGTGCCAGCACTGCCGCCACGGGCGGTCGAAGACGCACCAGACCACGTTCAGCACGCCGATCACCAGCAGGCCGAGGAAGGTGTACAGGAACCAGCGGCGCAGCGCCCGGCCGAAGGTCGGCGGCTCGTGCGCCTCGATGTCCCGGACCTGGATCCCGCACAGCTTCTTGCCGAGGGTGCGGCCCCACTTGGCGGTGGGCAGCGCCTCGTAGAGCAGGCCGAGGACGAGCATCAGGCCGAGCGCGATGCCGAACTGGACCGAGGTGGTGCCGTCGACGAGCCAGACCTGGACGGTGACGCCGGACCGCTTGGCGGCCTCGATCTTCTCCTGGATGTGGTCGAGGGCGGCGGTGACGAAGGGGTAGCCCGCGCCGGCGGCCATCGCGCCGAGGAGGAGGGTGTCGACCACCCGGGCGAGGAGCCGGCGGCCGAGCCCGGCCGGGGGCGCGGAGGACTGCTCGCGCGCGGCCTTGAGGAAGGGGTCCTCGACCGGCGGCTTCCACGGCACGACCGGCTGCTGCGCCTGCTGTTCGGCGGGGGCGGGCGGCTGCGGCTGCGGCTGGGCCCAGGAGGGCGCGGCGGGGGCGGGAGCCGGCGCGGGCGCGGGGGCCGGGGCGGGGGCCGGGGCCTGCTGGACGTGCGGGTGGGGCTGGGGGTGCGGGTGGGCCTGCGGCCGCGGCTGTCCCTGTCTCTGATACACAACTGACGCTGCCGACGACTGTACATGTGTAGAGCTAGGTGTGCGCAGGAGCCTTCAAACGAG
>NZ_JBHYKM010000023.1:0-5933 GCF_042741435.1 Streptomyces sp. NPDC058955
CGCCCGGGGCCCCCGCCCCGCCGGCCTCCCCGCGGGCGGTCGCCCCCCCGGGGCCCCCCCCCGGGGCCCCCCACCCGGCCGGGGGGGGGCCCTTTCGCTCTCGCCTCCTCGGCTTCCCCCTCCCCGGAGCGCGGGCGCGTGGCACGGGTGGTGCGGGCGGTCCCGCGAGGGGACGCGCGAGGGGACGCGCGTCACACCGGTGTGTGGTTCCGCGTGGTCGGCGCGGCCGCCTAGGGTCGAGGCCATGTTCGCTGCCTACGCTGCCCGAATCGACCGCGACCAGCCCCTGAACGGCCTCGAGTTGGGCGAACGCCCCGAGCCCGTGGAGCGCCCCGGCTGGACCACCGTCACCGTCAAGGCCGCCTCGCTCAACCACCACGACCTGTGGTCGCTGCGCGGGGTCGGACTGCCCGAGGAGAAGCTGCCGATGATCCTCGGCTGCGACGCCGCAGGGATCGACGAGGACGGCAACGAGGTCGTCCTGCACTCCGTCATCGGCCAGACCGGCCACGGCGTCGGGCCGGACGAGCCCCGCTCCATCCTCACCGAGCGCTACCAGGGCACCTTCGCCGAGCGCGTCTCCGTCCCCCGCTGGAACGTGCTGCCCAAGCCGAAGGAGCTCTCCTTCGCCGAGGCCGCCTGCCTCCCCACCGCCTGGCTGACCGCCTACCGGATGCTCTTCACCAACGCCGGCGTCCGCCCCGGCGACTCGATCCTCGTCCAGGGCGCCGGCGGCGGTGTCGCCACCGCCGCGATCGTCCTCGGCAAGGCCGCGGGACTGCGGGTCTTCGCCACCAGCCGGGACGAGGCCAAGCGGAAGCGGGCCGTGGAGCTCGGCGCCGTCGAGGCGTACGAGCCCGGCGCCCGGCTGCCGCGGCGGGTGGACGCCGTCATCGAGACCGTCGGCGCCGCCACCTGGTCGCACTCGGTCAAGTCCCTGCGCCCCGGCGGCACCCTGGTGATCTCCGGCGCCACCAGCGGCGACCGGCCCTCGCACGCCGAACTGACCCGGATCTTCTTCCTGGAGCTGAAGGTGGTCGGCTCCACCATGGGCTCCAAGGACGAGCTGGAGGACCTGCTCTCCTTCTGCGCGGCCACCGGCGTCCGCCCGGTGATCGACGAGGTGCTGCCGCTGGACCGGGCCCGTGAGGGCTTCGAGAAGATGGCCGCCGGCGACCTCTTCGGAAAGATCGTGCTGACGACCTCTTGATACGGGTCGGTCGACCTGATGGGATCTCCGGCACGTGAAACGTGAACAACGCTCACTTCCTCGTGCCGGAGGTCCTCCGTGTCCCGCTTGTCGCGCACCACTCTCGTGGCGACCGCAGTCGCCGCCTCCCTGCTCGCCACGCTCGCGCCCACCGCCACCGCCACCGCCGCCCGTACGGAGTCCGTGCCCGGCGCGGAGACCGGCGGCGACGGGATCCCCGACCTCACCGACTCCCGGGGCCGCGTCCTCACCCTGCGCGGCTGGAACGTCGGGGACAAGGCGCACAGCGGCGACGCCGCCCTCTCCTCCGTCACCGAGAAGCACTTCCGGGACATGCGGGCCAAGGGCTTCAACACCGCCCGGCTGCTGGTCTTCTGGGACGATCTGGAGCCCCGCCCCGGTCAGTACAGCCACGGTTACCTCCGCAAGATCGAGCGGGTCCTGGACTGGGCCGCCGCACACGACGTCAAGGTCGTCCTCGACGCCCACCAGGACGTCTTCGGCCCCGCCTTCGACCACCGGGGCATCCCCGCCTGGGCCACCAGGACCGACGGACTTCCCTTCACCCCGCGCCCCGACGACTGGTTCTCCGAGTACTTCGAGCCCGCCGTCCAGCGCGCCTTCACCCACCTCTACGAGGACGAGGACCTGCGACAGGCCCAGGCCCGCATGTGGCGGGTGCTCGCCGACCGCTTCGAGGACCACCCGGCCGTGCTCGGCTACGACCTGATCAACGAGCCGATGGGCGAACTGCGCGAGGGCGAGGACCTGGCGACGGCCGCCCGGCGCATCGAACGGGACCAGATCACCCCGATGCACAACCGGATCGCGGACGCGATCCGCTCGGTCGACCAGGACTCCTGGATCTTCGTCGAACCGACCCCGATCGTCGGCGAGGGCGTGCCGACCGGGCTCGGGCGGATCGACGACCCGAAGGTCGTCTACGCCCCGCACTTCTACAACGGCGCCATGGAGGCGGGAGGCGACTACGACCCCTCGGCCCGCTGGATCGAGAACTACGAGGCGGCGATCACCCTCTACCCCAAGGAGTACAAGGTCCCCGTGGTGGTGGGGGAGTGGGGGCCGCTCAACAACTCCGCCCCGAACATGAACCGCTTCTACCGGGAGGCCATGGCCTCCCTCGGCCGCTACGGCTCCGGCTGGACCGGCTGGGAGTGGTGCTACGGCGGTGGCTACTGCGCCGTCGACGGCACCGGCGCCTTCCGCACCAACAAGGAGCTGACCGCCGAGCCCTACGCGGAGGCCGTCGCCGGCCGGGTGCGCTCCGCCGCGTACGACCCGGCGGCCGGCGTCTACCGCCTGGAGTACCGGGCCGCCGGCCCCCGCGGCTCCCGCGTCACCGAGCTGGCGCTGCCGCCCGGCGACTGGAAGGTCGCGGCCCGCGGGGCGCTCGTCCTGCGCGACCGGGACCGGAGCCGGGTGCGCGTGCTCGCCGTCCCGGACGCCCGGGTCACCGTCACCGTGACCCGGGCCGCCGCCGCCCGCCCCTGACCCGGCGGCGGGCGCCGCTCAGACGCCCGAGCGGCGGTGGAGTATCCCGGTGATCCGGGTCGCGGCCGTGACCAGGTGGTCGCGGGCCTCCGCGAGCTGGGAGTCCGTCACCCCGTGGTCGCGGGCCGCGTCCCGGATCTCGTCCCGGAAGCGGTCGAGCAGCCGGTCCAGATCCCGGGCCGGCTGCCCCGACCCGGACGACTCCCGCGCCCACGCGGGCGCCTCCGCCGCCGTGCCCGCCCCGGCCGCCGTGCCCGTCGTGCCCGCCGTGTCCGTCTCCGGGGCGGCCGACGGCAGGTCCGCGGCCCCGGCACGGGCCTTGGGGTGGTGACCCTGGACGAGGTCGCCGAGCTGCGCGGTGATCCCCGACAGGCCCTCCCAGACGGCCTGCGGCCACTCGCCCCTGGCGAACCGGTTCTGGACCTCGTCCTGCACCTGCTGGGCGATGCGCTGGAACTCCTTCGCCTGGAGCTTCGCCGAGCGGGCCTCCTCCTTCGCCTGCCGGGTCTGCTCCTTCCACTCCCGGGTGGCCTTGCGCAGCTCCTCCTTGGCGTCCGAGAAGGCGCCGCCCTCCGCCGTCCGGGTCCGGCTCGCCGCCGCGCGCATCTCGCTGCGCACCCGGCCCGCCGCGCCCCGTACGTCCTCGCGGATCTCGGCGGCCAGCTCGGCGACGGAGTCCCGGATCTCCCGCTCCAGGGCGTCGAGCTCGGCCTCCCGGCCGGCCAGCTCGGTGCGGCCCGCGTCGGTGATCGAGTAGACCTTCCGGCCGCCCTCGCTGGTGTGGGTGACCAGCCCCTCGGCCTCCAGCTTGGCGAGCCGGGGGTAGACCGTGCCGGCGGAGGGCGCGTACAGCCCCTGGAAGCGCTCCTCCAGGAGTCGGATCACCTCGTACCCGTGGCGGGGGGCCTCGTCGAGCAGCTTGAGCAGGTAGAGGCGGAGTCGGCCGTGGGCGAAGACGGGGGCCATGTCAGAGCACCTTTCCGGACGCGGGGGCGGTGGGCGTGGGCTCCGGGTCCTCGGCGGACTCCGGGCGGCGGAGCAGGGCGATCGATCCGGAGACCGTGGTCGCTTTGAGCGTGCCGCTGCCGGCGCCGAGCGTCCCGGTGAGGGACCTGGTGCCCCAGTCGCCGGCCACCCTCAGGTCCTCGAAGCCGTTGGAGAGTGAGCCGCTGGTGGTGCTCGCCTCGACCCGGGCGTCCGCCGGGTGCGGCAGCCGGATGGCGATCTCGCCGGAGACGCTGGCGAGCCGGATGTCGGTCGGCGGGGCCCCGTCCGGCGCCGGGTCCAGGTCCAGGACCAGGTCCCCGCTGACGGTCTCCGCCCGCACCGCCGAGCCGGAGCCCTCGATCACCGTCACGGCACCGGTCACCGAGCTCACCCGCAGCGCGCCGGTCACCGACTGGGCCTCCAGGGAGCCCGAGACGGTCTCGGCGCGGACCGGACCGGAGAGCCCCACGAGCGTCGTGGCGCCGGTCACCCCGCGCACCTCGGCGCGGCCCCGCAGCCCGGAGACCACCGTGTCCGCCATGACCGCGCCCACCTCGACCTCGGCACCGGCCGGGACGGCGACGGAGACGACCGCCCGCCGCCGGTGGGCCTTGGTGTCCAGCCACTTGAGGATGCCCTTCCAGTGCAGGTCCTCATAGGTGACGGTGAGGGTGGACCCCTCCTGGGTGACGATCAGCGGTGGGCCCTCGATCTCCGAGACCTCCACCCGCGCCGTGCCCTCGTCGGTGCCCACCACGTTCACCGCCCCGCCCACGACGCGGATGCGCAGCCGCGTCACGGGCCCGTCGGGCGCGAGTTTCACCGGCTCGGTGACGGACCACTCGGTCATGGTGCGGACCTCCCGTTTCCTCGAAGCGTTCCATCCAGTCGACGCAACATATCGCGACTTCGAGATTCACGATATATCGCGGTGTGACGGAGTCAACCCTGATTCATCCCTGACAGGGTCGGAGCAAACACCTCGGTACACGGACAAAGTGGCCTAGCGTAAGGCCCATGAACGCGACATCCGGACCGAGCCCCGCCGGGGCGCTGCTGCTGTGCCGAGCCGACCCCACGGCGGTCCGGCCGCCCGCCCAGCTCCTGCGGGAGCGGCTGCTCCTCGCCCCCGCCGGAGCCGACTGGAGCGTCCTCGTACCGGAGGGAAAGCCCTGGCAGGACGACGGGGAGCCGGTCGAGCGGGTCGTCACCGGCTGGGCCACCGCCCTCGCCGTCTCCGCCGCCACCTGGCCCGTCCTCGCGCTCTGGTGGGACGGGGAACGCGCCGGGATCACCCTCGCCGCCGGCTTCCGCCGCACCGTCGGCTACACCTGGCTCGCGGACGGCACCCCGGTCGGCGAGGACGAGGCCATGCGGACCTTCGCCGACCGCCTCGCCCTCGACCCCGTCCTCGACGTCCAGGCCCTGGAGCCGCTCACCCTCCCCGACCCCGAGGCCGACGCCCGGACCCGGCTCGTCGGCCTCGTCGCCGTCCTCGCCCGCACCGGCCTCGACCTGCCCGCCGGTGTCGACCCCGGCGACACCCCCGACCGGCTCCGCGCGGCAGCCCTCGCCACCGGCGCCGAGCAGCTGGAGTGGCCCGGATGGCGGGGAGCCGTCCTCGACGAGCTCGACGCCGTGGAGGAGGGCCCCCTCGGCCCGTACGTGCGCGGCCCCCGGGCGCGCCTGCTGGGCGGCGCCCAGCTCGCCGTGGGCGTGCCGCTGCTGCTGTGGGGGCTCCGCCGGCGCTCCGGCGGCTGGACCGCCGCAGGGGCCCTCCTCGTCGCCCACGGCGCCCTCGGCCTCGCCTACGACCGGCTGCGCGCGCACTGACCCGCGCCGAACGACGGAAGGCCCCTTCCCGCGCGCGGGGGAAGGGGCCTTCCGTCAGGTGTGTGCCTACTCGTCGTCGTCCTCGTCGTCGAGACGGGCCAGCCAGGTCGCGAGGCGCTCGACCGGCACCTCGAAGTCGGGGTTGAGATCGACGAAGGTCCGCAGCTGCTCGGCGAGCCACTCGAAGGTGACCTCCTCCTCGCCGCGCCGCTTCTCCAGTTCCTCGATGCCACGGTCGGTGAAGTACATGCGATCCAGGATAGGCCCGCCCGGACAGGCCGGAGGGGGGGGGGGCGGCCGCGCGGGGGGGGGGCGGCGGCGGGGGGGGGGGCGGCGGGGCGGCGTGGTGGCGGGTATGGAATGTGCTGTGGTGCGACGCTGTGGGCAATCG
>NZ_JBHYKM010000023.1:5943-19915 GCF_042741435.1 Streptomyces sp. NPDC058955
GCGCGCGCGCGCCGCCCCCGCGCGGGGCGCGCCCCGCCGCGCTCCCGTACGGGGTGCCGACGTCAGGCGTCGAAGACCTCGTTGACCAGCTGCTGCTGCTCCGCCTGGTGACGCTTGGCCGAGCCGACCGCCGGGGACGAGGAGTGCGGGCGGGAGATCCGGCGCAGGCGCTCGCCCGCCGGGATGTCCGCGCCGACCGCCAGGTCGAGGTGGTCGATCAGGTTGAGCGCGATGAACGGCCACGCACCCTGGTTCGCCGGCTCCTCCTGCGCCCAGATGTACTTCGCGGCGTTCGGGTACTTGGCGATCTCGGCCTGGAGCTCGGCACCCGGCAGCGGGTACAGGCGCTCCAGACGGATGATCGCGGTCTCCGTGTCGCCGCGCTTCTGCCGCTCGGCCTCCAGGTCGTAGTAGACCTTGCCGGCGCAGAAGACGACCTTGCGGACGTCGGCCGGGTTGGTCGTACCCGCCTCGACGGCGGTGTCGCCGATCACCGGGCGGAAGCCGCCGGTGGTGAACTCCTCCACCTTGGACGCCGCGGCCTTCAGACGCAGCATCGACTTCGGGGTGAAGACGATGAGCGGCTTGTGGTGCGGGTTGTGCACCTGCCAGCGCAGGAGGTGGAAGTAGTTCGACGGCAGCGTCGGCATGGCGACCGTCATGTTGTCCTGGGCGCACATCTGGAGGAAGCGCTCCGGGCGGGCGGACGAGTGGTCCGGGCCCTGGCCCTCGTAGCCGTGCGGCAGCAGCAGGGTGACGCCGGAGGTCTGGCCCCACTTCTGCTCGGCCGAGGAGATGAACTCGTCGACGACGGTCTGGGCGCCGTTGACGAAGTCGCCGAACTGCGCCTCCCAGACCACCAGGGAGCTCGGGCGGGCCAGCGAGTAGCCGTACTCGAAGCCCATCGCCGCGTACTCGCTGAGCAGCGAGTCGTAGACGTTGAAGTGGGCCTGGTCCTCGGTCAGGTAGAGCAGCGGGGTGTAGTCCTCGCCGGTCTCCTGGTCGACCAGGACCGCGTGGCGCTGGCCGAAGGTGCCGCGGCGGGAGTCCTGGCCCGACAGGCGGACCGGGGTGCCCTCCATCAGCAGGGAGCCGATGGCGAGGGTCTCGCCGAAGCCCCAGTCGATGGTGCCGTCGTCGATCGAGGCCGCGCGGCGCTGCAGCTGCGGCAGCAGGCGCGGGTGGACCGTGACCCGCTCCGGGATGTTGGTCTGCGACTCGGCGATCCGCTTCACGACCTCCTGGGAGACCGCGGTGGTGACGGCGACCGGGAACTCGGCCTGCGCGTCCGGCACGTGGGCCGGCGCCGGGGCGGCGGTGGCCTCGCGGACCTCCGCGAACACCTTCTCCAGCTGGCCCTGGAAGTCCTGGAGCGCCTGCTCCGCCTCTTCCAGGGTGATGTCGCCGCGACCGATGAGCGACTCGGTGTACAGCTTGCGCACCGAACGCTTCTTGTCGATCAGGTTGTACATCTGCGGGTTGGTGAACTGCGGGTTGTCGCCCTCGTTGTGACCGCGACGGCGGTAGCAGATGAGGTCGATCACGACGTCCTTGTTGAACGTCTGGCGGAACTCGAAGGCGAGCCGCGCGACGCGGACCACGGCCTCCGGGTCGTCGCCGTTCACGTGGAAGATCGGCGCCTCGATCATGCGGGCCACGTCGGTGGCGTACATGGAGGAGCGGGACGACTCGGGAGCCGCCGTGAAGCCGACCTGGTTGTTGATGACGATGTGGACCGTGCCGCCGGTGCGGTAGCCGCGCAGCTGCGACATGTTCAGGGTCTCGGCCACCACGCCCTGGCCCGCGAAGGCCGCGTCGCCGTGCAGGGCCACCGGCAGGACGGTGAAGTCCGTGCCGCCCTTGTTGATGACGTCCTGCTTGGCGCGGACGACACCCTCCAGGACCGGGTCGACCGCCTCCAGGTGGGAGGGGTTGGCGACCAGGGAGACCTTGATCTGCTCGCCGTCGAGACCGGTGAAGGTGCCCTCGGCGCCCAGGTGGTACTTGACGTCGCCGGAGCCGTGCATCGACTTCGGGTCGAGGTTGCCCTCGAACTCGCGGAAGATCTGCGCGTACGACTTGCCCACGATGTTCGCGAGGACGTTCAGGCGGCCGCGGTGGGCCATGCCGATGACGACCTCGTCCAGGCGGGACTCGGCGGCGGAGTCGATGACCGCGTCGAGCAGCGGGATGACGGACTCGCCGCCCTCCAGGGAGAAGCGCTTCTGGCCGACGTACTTCGTCTGCAGGAAGGTCTCGAACGCCTCGGCCGAGTTCAGGCGGCGGAGGATGCGGAGCTGCTCCTCGCGCTCCACGCGCGCGTGGGGACGCTCGACGCGGTCCTGGATCCACTTGCGCTGCTTCGGGTCCTGGATGTGCATGAACTCGATGCCGGTGGTGCGGCAGTACGAGTCGCGCAGGACGCCGAGGATGTCGCGGAGCTTCATCATCGACTTGCCGGCGAAGCCGCCGACCGCGAACTCGCGCTCCAGGTCCCACAGGGTGAGGCCGTGCTCGGTGATGTCCAGGTCGGGGTGCTTGCGCTGCTTGTACTCCAGCGGGTCGGTGTCGGCCATGACGTGGCCGCGGACCCGGTAGGAGTGGATCAGCTCGAAGACGCGGGCGGCCTTGGTGACGTCGTCGTCGTGGGAGGCGTCGATGTCCTTGAGCCAGCGGACCGGCTCGTAGGGGATCCGCAGCGACTTGAAGATCTCGTCGTAGAACTCGTTCTCGCCGAGGAGGAGGTTCGCGACGATCCGCAGGAACTCGCCGGAGGCGGCACCCTGGATGACCCGGTGGTCGTAGGTCGAGGTCAGGGTCATGACCTTGGAGATGCCCAGCTTGTTCAGGGTGTCCTGGGAGGTGCCCTGGAACTCGGCCGGGTAGTCCATCGAGCCGACGCCCATGATGACCGACTGTCCGGGCATCAGACGCGGCACGGAGTGGACCGTGCCGAGGCCGCCGGGGTTGGTCAGGGAGACGGTGACGCCGGAGAAGTCCTCCATCGTCAGCTTGCCCACGCGGGCGCGCTTGACGATGTCCTCGTACGCCTGCCAGAACTCGAAGAAGTTGAGCGTCTCGGCCTTCTTGATGCCCGCGACGACGAGCTGGCGGTCGCCGTTCGGCTTCACCAGGTCGATGGCGAGACCGAAGTTCACGTGCTCCGGCTTGACCAGGGTCGGCTTGCCGTCCTTCTCCGCGAAGGAGTAGTTCATCGACGGCATGGCCTTGATCGCCTGCACCATGGCGTAGCCGATGAGGTGGGTGAAGGAGATCTTCCCGCCCCGGGCGCGCTTCAGGTGGTTGTTGATGACGATCCGGTTGTCGAAGAGCAGCTTCACCGGGACGGCGCGGACGGACGTGGCCGTCGGCACCTCCAGCGAGGCGTTCATGTTCTTCGCGACCGCGGCGGCCGGGCCACGGAGCGTGATCAGCTCGGGGCCGGCGGGCGCCTCGGCGGCCGGGGCGGCCTTGGCGGGCGCCGGGGCGGCGGCCGGGGCCGGCTTCACGGCGGCCGGAGCGGCCTGGGCGGGCTTCGCCGGAGCCGCGGCCGGAGCGGCGGCGGGCGCCGGGGCCGGGGCGGGCACGGCGGCGGCCGGAGCGGCAGGTGCGGCCTGTGCGGGGCCCGCCTGCTGCGCCGAGGGCGCGGCCGTCGTGGTGGCGGCCGGGGCGGACGGGGTCTCCGCCGCACCCGGCTTGTAGTCGGCGAAGAAGTCCCACCAGGCACGATCGACCGAATTCGGGTCCTGGAGGTACTGCTGGTAGATCTCGTCGACGAGCCACTCATTGGCACCGAAGGCGGCTGCGGGGCTCACGCCACGCCCGTCTTGGTCGGCCGGGGAGCTCGGGGTACTGGGGGACTGAGACGACACGGCGGCAACCGCCCTCTTCCGCTTCGCAAGGTGATGGACAGCGGAAATAAAGGCTACGCCTGTCCGGCCGGGACGTGCAGGCCGGGCACTCCAACGTCGCGCAAGTCACACTTGACGGCGTGTTTCGACACCGTGAATGGCGGGAAACAAGCGGGGTTCCGCATCAGTGAGGGTACGGAAAAGCGCGGGCTACGGCCCCCTTCGGCCGTTCCCTGACCACGTCCTGCCACTGATCACGCAGAACGTTCGCTTCCGGTTCGAACCCTACGTCAATCGCGAAGGGGAAGGCTGCCCGGAAGAGTGACGCGGATGCGGCACCCGCGTGAAGATTCGGCCACGCCGATCCCGCCACCGTGCAGATCCACCGCCCAGCGCGCGATCGCCAGACCGAGCCCGGTGCCCCCGTCGCTCCCCGGCCCCTGCCGGTCCGGGGCCGTCCCCCGGTTGAACCGCTCGAAGACCTTGTGCCGCTCCTGCTCCGGGATGCCCGGACCCTCGTCCTCGACCACCAGCTCCAGCGACTCCGGATACGGGCCGCGCCGGGCCCGCACCGTCACGCGCCCGTGCGGCGGGGAGTGCTTCACCGCGTTGTCGATCAGGTTCGCCATCACCTGGTGCAGCCGCTCCACGTCCGCGTACGCGGTCAGGTCGGACGGCGACACGTCCAGATGCAGATGCACGTCCGTACGCCGGTGCAGACCGGACGTCGAGGGCAGACCGCGCTGCGCGGCGGCCAGGTTCGCCTCCCGCAGCACCCCGGACAGATAGGGCCACACCTCGAAACGGCGCACCCGCAGCTGTACGACACCGTTGTCGAGCCGCGACAGGTCGAGCAGCGTCTCCACCAGCCGGCCCAGCCGCTCGGTCTGCTTCAGCGCCGACCGCATCGTCTCCGGATCGGCCTCCGAGACCCCGTCGACCACGTTCTCCAGCACCGCCCGCAGCGCCGCGATCGGCGTGCGCAGCTCGTGCGAGACATTGGCGACCAGCTCCTTGCGGTGCCGGTCCACCGCCTCCAGGTCGTCCGCCATGCGGTTGATCGTCGAGGCCAGGTCGCCCAGCTCGTCGCGCCGGTCCGCGCCCCGCACCCGCCGTGAGAAGTCACCGCGCGAGATCGACCCCGCCACCGTGTTCATCTCGTCCAGCGGCGCCGTCAGCGACTGCGCCACGAACTGGGTGATCAGCAGCGTCGCGATCATCGCGAAGATCGTGATGTACCGGAACTCGGTGGACGTCCGGATCGCCACCAGGGCGAGACCCGAGGTCAGCAGCACCGCGCCGACGACCAGCGCGCCCAGCTTCGTCTTGATCGAGATCACGATCCGGCGCCGGGACCCTCCGGTGCGCCGCCCCGGCCGGCTCACGACGCCGGGGTCTCCAGCGCGTACCCGACCCCGTGCACCGTACGGATCCGCTCGGCGCCGATCTTCCGGCGCAGCGCCTTGATGTGGCTGTCCACGGTCCGGGTGCCGGAGGCGTCCGCCCAGTCCCACACCTCGGCCAGCAGCTGCTCCCGGGAGAGCACCGCGCGCGGGGTGTTGGCCAGACAGACCAGCAGGTCGAACTCGGTCGGCGTCAGGTGGACGTCCTCCGCCCGCACCCGGACCCGGCGCTGCGCGTGGTCGATCTCCAGCTCGCCCAGCCGCAGGATCCCGCTGCGCGGGGTCACGGCGGCGAGCGCGGCCCGCTCCACCCGGCGCAGCAGCACGTGCACCCGGGCGGCCAGCTCGCGCATGGAGAAAGGCTTCGTCATGTAGTCGTCGGCACCGACGCCGAGACCGACCAGCATGTCGGTCTCGTCGTCCCGGGCCGTGAGCATCAGCACCGGCACCGGGCGCTGCGCCTGCACCCGGCGGCAGACCTCCAGGCCGTCGAAGCCGGGCAGCATCACGTCGAGGACCATCAGGTCCGGCTGCCACGCCTCGGCCGCCTCGACGGCCGCCGGGCCGTCGGTGGCCGTCTGGACCAGGAAGCCCTCCGCGCGCAGCCGGGCGGAGACGGCCTCCACGATCGTCGCGTCGTCCTCGACGACCAGGACGCGCCGCTGGGCCCCCGGAGTCGCCGCACCCTGGTGAGTGGTGTGTGTCTGCTCCATTGCCCCGCCTCGCGTCGCCGATGTCGGTGCAGCAGCCTAGAGGTACCGGCGGCGTCCCGGCTACGCAGGCCGGATGCCGAGGTGGACCACGTCGGGGACGCCCCGGGCAACGGGGATCTCTTCCGTCCGTACCCCGCTGAATCCGGCATTCCGCAAGGACTCCTCGAAATCGCCGGACGGCCGCGCCGACCACACGGCGAGCACCCCGCCGGGGTTCAGCCGGGCCGCGCAGGACGCCAACCCCCGTGCCCCGTAAAGGGATTGGTTATCCTCCGTGACCGTCCAGTCCGGACCGTTGTCGATGTCCAGACAGAGCGCGTCATAGGTGTCGCCGGACGTCTCCAGGTACGCCACCAGGTCCGTGTGCAGGATCACGGTCCGCTCGTCGGCGAGCGCGTGTCCGGAGAGCGCGGCGAGCGGGCCGCTCCGGTGCCAGTCGATGATCGCCTCCTCCCGCTCGACCACCGCGATCCGCCCCCAGCGCGGGTCGGCGGCGGCGTGGAGGAGGGAGAAGCCGACGCCGAGCCCGCCGATCAGGACGGACGCGCCCGCGCGCGCCCGCGCGGGGAGGGCCTCCATCGCCGCGTCCACGAGCAGCCGCTCGGAGCGCCCGTCGGAGGTGTCCATCAGGAAGGTGCCGTTGGCGATGATCTCGAAGTCGGTGCGGTCCCCGGCGTCCCGGCGCCGCAGCACGACCTCTCCGTACGGGCCCTCGCGGCGGTCGAGGGTGACGGGGCTGTTCATGATCACTCCGTGTCTCGTCGTGCGGTACGCGTCGTCCCGGCCATCCTCGCGGAGCGCGGACGGCCGGGACAAACACGTTTCGGAGCCGAGGGGTGACGGAGCGGCATCGGGCCGGCGCTACGGGCGCGGGGCCTCGCGCTCCACGTACCGCTGGACCGCCTTCAGGTCGCGCCGGGCGTCGACCGGGGTGCCGTAGGTGCGGTCCCAGGTGATCGGGGCGACGGTCACGTGGCCCTCGGCCAGCAGCCAGGTCGAGTCGGCGTCCGGGCGGTGCTCGACGCACTCGCCCTCGCTCTCGTCCCCCTCGCACAGGCCGAGCGCGATGTCGAAGGTGTCGCCCGAACCGCGCTGCTCGTACGCGTGGTAGACCACCGCCCCGTCGCCGACCCGAGTCCACACCGGGGCCTTCGCCCGCTGCCCGGCGCTCACGTCCGGGTAGTCGACCTTCAGGGCGAAGGCGGAGGTGAGCAGCCCCCGCTCCCTGAGGCCCGCGACGAACCGCGCGCCGAACTCGGCGTGCGCCCGGTAGTTCTCGCGCGGGAAGTACGTCTGGCTCTCGTCGCCCGAGGAGGAGAACGCGATCGCCGGGACCTCCTGGTCGATCGCGGCCACGGCCGCGCCGACGGTCCCCGAGTCGTTGACGCTCGCGGCGATGTTCGGGCCCGAGTTGATGCCGGTGAGGACCAGGTCGGGGGCGCCCTGCCAGCCGACCTCGGCCGCCAGCCCGCCGCGCAGGGCCAGCTTCACGGTGTCCGCCGGGGTCGCGCTGGGGGAGTCCGGCGCGCAGCCGCCCTCGGCGAGGCAGACGCCGAAGACGGCGCCCCCGGACGGCGCCCCCGCGCAGTCGCCCTCGTACCCGGCGGGCAGCGCGGTGCGGCGCTGGGCGGTCAGGGCCCCGCCGTTGGTCACGGCCGTGCCCTTGCCGGACTGCACCTGCCAGGGGGCCATCACCACGACGTCGGCCCCCCCGGCGCACATCGCGCGGCGGAGCTCGTACAGGCCGAGCCCGTCCGCGTTGCTCGCCTTCGCGGCCCGCATGGAGTCGTCGTTGGAGAGGAGGATCCGCAGGCCGGCGAGCGGACGGCGCCCGTCGTGCGCGCCCTCCGCGGCGGGGGTGGTCGCGTAGGCGGTGGCGCCCAGGCCGGCGAGTACGGCTGCTGCCGTGGTCAGCGCGAGGGTACGGCGCATGGCGGTGCGTCCTTTCATGGGCATGACATTGGAGGGGAGGTGACGGGGATGGGACGGAGCGGGAGAAGGGGATCCGGGGCCCGGCCCCCCACGGGCGGGCCCCGGATCGCGCGGGGTCGTCAGGATCCCCGCGGTCTGTGGGGTGCGGTTCGCCGGGTCAGAGCGTCAGGCCGTGCCCGTACGGGAACACCGGATCCTCCGTGTCGTTCGGTACGTCCGGGCGGGCCGCGCGGACCGCGGCCATCGAGCGCGGCAGCTCGAAGGGGAGCCGGCCCTCGGGGCGGGCGCGGCCGAAGGCGACGTCGAGGACGGCGGCGTCGCTCGCGCCGTAGTCGGCGAGGAGGGCGGCGGCCCGGGCGGCGATCTCGGGGAGGACGGCCGGGCGCTCCAGGTGGACGCAGACGACGGTGGGCACGGTGGCGAGGAGGCGGAGGATCCGGTCGAGTTCCGGTGCGTCGAAGGCGAGCGAGCCGGAGTGGAAGAAGGACTCGAAGCGGCCGGGGCGTTCCTCGTGGGGGGTGCGGAGGCGGAGGACGGCGAGGTCGGCGGCGTCCGGGGTGGCGACGACCTCGCCGTAGCCGGCCGCGACCGCGGGGTCGACGCCCTCGACGTACAGCCGGGGGGAGCCGGTGAGCGGCAGGGGGCCGTCGGTGAGGACGGTGAGCGAGCGGCGCTGGGCGGCGGCGCCGGCGGCGGTGAAGTCGGCGCGGCCGACGGTCTCGGCGGCCTCGTCGGGGTCCACGTACCGGCGTTCGTCGAAGAGGCCGAGCAGGAACTTCTCGCGCAGCAGGCGCCGTACGGAGGCGTCGACGCGGGCCTCGGGGATCCGGCCGGAGGCCATCAGCTCCACGATCACCTCGGGGCACTGCTCGCCGCCGAACTGGTCGACGCCCGCGTCCAGCGCCTTCGCGGCCCGCTCGGCCACGCTCAGGTGCTCGACGCCCCAGGCGCGGGCCGGGTGCGGCTCGCCGAGGATCACCGAGTCGGTGAGCAGGCCCCAGTCGGTGCAGACGATCCCGCCGAAGCCCAGCTCCTCGCGGAGCAGGCCGGTGACGACGCCCCGGTTGAAGCCGAAGCCGACCTCCTCCCAGTCGGTGCCGACCGGCTGTCCGTAATACGGCATCACCTGCGAGCAGCCGGCGGCGATCGCCGCCCGGAAGGGCTCCAGGTGGTGGTCGCGCATGCCGCCCGGGTAGACCTGCTCCTTGCCGTGCGGGAAGTGCGGGTCCTCGCCGTCCTTCTGGGGGCCGCCGCCGGGGAAGTGCTTGACCATGGCGGCGACCGAGTCCGGGCCGAGCGTCCCGCCCTGGAGGCCGCGGACGTACGCCGCCGCCAGTTCGCCGGTCAGCTTCGCGTCGGAGCCGAAGGTGCCGGACTGGCGGGACCAGCGGGGTTCGGTCGCGAGGTCGATCTGCGGGTGGAGCGCGGTGCGGAAGCCGACGGAGAGGTACTCGCGGCGGACGGTGTCGGCGAAGCGGAACACCAGCTCCGGGTCGCGCAGGGCGGCCAGGCCGAGGGGCTCGGGCCAGGCGGAGAAGGCGCCGGCGCCGAAGGAGGCGCCGAGGTGGTCGGTGAAGGCGTGGCGCGGGTCGGTGGAGAGGCTGACCGGGATGCCGAGGCGGGTCTCGGCGGCCATCGACTGGATCGCGTTGTGCCACCGGGCCGTCTCGCGGGGGCCGTGGCTGCCGAGCAGGTTGAAGTGGGTGAGGCCGCGGTCGGTGATCAGCTCGGGGGTGGTGGGCCGGGAGGTCGAGTCGTCGGGCTCGGTGACCGGCGTGCCGTCCGGGTTCATCGTCAGGATCGTGTGGAAGAGCTGACCGGCCTTCTCCTCCGGCGTCATCCGGGAGAGCAGGTCCGCCACGCGCTCGTCCACGGGGCGACCGGCGTCCTGATAGGGGTGCATCGCGTCCGTACCTGCCTTTCGTGACGAGCGGACGGGGGCGAACGGGGCCGGCGAACCGCGCCCCGGGGCCTGTGCGGGGCCCTGTGGGGGAGCGGTGCCGTCCTCGACGGGCACAGGCTAAGCGCGAAAACCGAGTGGGTACTAGGTTTGTCATCTGTGAGCCGGGTCACACGCGAAAGGGGTGCGTCGAGGGCCGGGCTAAGGTGTCCGCATGCCGGAGAAGAAGGCCACCACGGGCGGAAGAAAGGCAGGTCGCGGCGGTTACGCCGTCGGCGACGCCCGCCGTCGGCTGATCCTGGACACCGCCGTCGACCACTTCGGGCAGTGGGGGTTCCACGCCTCCTCCCTCGCCCGCATCGCCCATGACTGCGGCATCACCCAGGGCGGTCTGCTGCACCACTTCCGCAGCAAGGAGGACCTGCTCCTCTCGGTCCTGGCGCAGAGCGAGGAGCACGACGTCCAGCGCCTCCTCGGCATCGGACCGGGGTCGTACGCGGCCTACCTCGACGCCCTCGTCCGGCTCGTCGAGGACAACACCCGGCGCCCCGGCATCGTCCGCATGTTCAACGTCCTCGTCGGCGAGTCCGGGAACGTCGGCCACCCCGCCCACACCTACTTCAAGGACCGGTACGCGCGCGTGCTCGCGCACAGCGTCGAACGCCTGGAGGAGGCCGTCCGGCGCGGCGAACTCCGCCCCGACATCGACTGCCAGGGCATCGCCCGGGAGTACCTGGCCGTCATGGACGGCCTCCAGATCCAGTGGGCCCTCGCCCCCGACACCCTGGACATGCCCGCCCGGGTACGGGACTACCTCCAGCGCCAGTACGCGGCGATCCGCGCGACACCGGAATGACCCCGGACCCCTAGCCCCCGCCCGGCCGCGGCCCGCGCCACGCGAGCCCGGTGAGCCCGAGCGTGTTCCGTACGGCCGCGAGCGCGGATGGGGCCATCGTCCGCTCCGCGTGCGGCCCCGCCAGGTCGCCCTCCTTGTCACGGCGAGGTCGGCGGGCCGCCCTCCGGGAGGGCGTCGAGGACGCGCTGGAGGGCGGCGGGTCGGTCGCCGTCGCCCGCGACGACCGTCCGGTCGTGGTACGTCACGGCGTACCGGAAGCCGTCGGCGACGGGCGGGCCGGTCGGCTGCTCGGGCACGCGCGCGTAGGCGGGGTCTTCGAGGGCGGCGCGCAGTGCGGCGAGGTCGGTGGCGGTCATCCGGCCGGTGCGGGGCTCGCCGCTCCTGGACCGGACGGTCCAGCTTCCGTCCTCGCGCACCACGAGCCGGTTGTCCACGCCGGCGAATCCGCCGCTCACGCCGACCTCGACGAGCACGGCGCCGGACCGCGGGTCCGCGGGGGCTTCGGTGACCGTCGTCCCGCCGCTCGTGCCCGCGACCGGCGGGACGTCGGCGTCGGCGCATCCGCCCACCGCGACCACCAGCGCCGCCACCATCGCCGGCACCGCACCCCACACCCGTCCACGCCGCACACGAGACTCCATGGGCCCGAGCATGCCCGCCGCCGGGCCCGGGCGCAGCCGGAACGCGCGACGGGGCCGGAACCGGGCGCTCCCCGCGTGATCGCTCACAGCGAACAAGCCGCGGGGAACATTCCTGCGCTCACATGCATTGAGTCGGCATAGCTCAACTTGACTGCCGAAGGGGAGATCATGGCTTCTGTCTCCAAGCCGTCCGTGCCGCTCACTCTGCCTGTGCTGCCGCTCGATGACGAGGTCGTGCTGCCCGGGATGGTCGTGCCGCTCGATCTGTCGGACAACGAGGTCCGGGCCGCCGTCGAGGCCGCTCAGGCCGCCGGCCGCGGAGCCGCCGGGAAGCCGCGGGTGCTGCTGGTGCCGCGGGTGGACGGGACGTACGCCGGGACCGGCGTGCTCGGGATCGTCGAGCAGGTGGGACGCCTGTCGGACGGCGACCCGGGCGCGCTGATCCGGGGCATCGGACGGGTGCGGATCGGGGCCGGGACGACCGGGCCCGGCGCGGCGCTGTGGGTCGAGGGGACCGTGGTCGAGGAGACCGTTCCCGAGCCCCTGCCCGGATCCGTGACCGAGCTGGTCACCGCGTACAAGGCGCTCGTCACCAGCTGGCTGAAGAAGCGCGGTGCCTGGCAGGTCGTCGACCGGGTGCAGCAGATCGACGGGGTCGGCGCGCTCGCCGACAACTCCGGCTACTCGCCCTTCCTCACCGTCGAGCAGAAGGTGGCGCTCCTGGAGACCGCCGACCCGGTCGCCCGGCTGAAGCTCGCCACCGCCCAGCTCCGCGAGCACCTCGCCGAGCAGGACGTCGCCGAGACCATCGCCAAGGACGTCCAGGAGGGCGTCGACAAGCAGCAGCGCGAGTTCCTGCTCCGCCGCCAGCTCGAAGCCGTCCGCAAGGAGCTGCGCGAGCTGAACGGCGAGAAGGACGGCGAGGAGTCCGACGACTACCGCGCCCGCGTGGAGGCCGCCGACCTGCCCGAGTCGGTCCGCGAGGCCGCGCTCAAGGAGGTCGAGAAGCTGGAGCGGTCCAGCGACCAGTCGCCCGAGGGCTCCTGGATCCGGACCTGGCTCGACACCGTCCTCGAACTGCCGTGGAACGAGCGGACCGAGGACCGGTACGACATCCAGGGCGCCAAGGCCGTCCTGGACGCCGAGCACGCCGGCCTGGAGGACGTGAAGGAGCGCATCACCGAGTACCTGGCCGTGCGCAAGCGGCGCTCCGAGCGCGGACTCGGCGTCGTCGGCGGGCGGCGCGGCGGCGCCGTGCTCGCGCTCGTCGGCCCGCCCGGCGTCGGCAAGACCTCGCTCGGCGAGTCCGTCGCCCACGCCATGGGCCGCACGTTCGTCCGCGTCGCCCTCGGCGGCGTCCGGGACGAGGCCGAGATCCGCGGCCACCGGCGGACGTACGTGGGCGCCCTGCCCGGCCGGATCGTCCGCGCGATCAAGGAGGCCGGCTCGATGAACCCGGTCGTCCTCCTCGACGAGATCGACAAGGTCGGCTCCGACTTCCGCGGCGACCCCGCCGCGGCCCTGCTCGAAGTCCTCGACCCGGCACAGAACCACACCTTCCGCGACCACTACCTGGAGGTCGAACTCGACCTCAGCGACGTCGTCTTCCTCGCCACCGCCAATGTGCTCGAAGCCATCCCGGAGGCCCTGCTCGACCGCATGGAGCTGGTCCGCCTCGACGGCTACACCGAGGACGAGAAGGTCGTCATCGCCCGTGACCACCTGCTGCCCCGGCAGCTGGAGCGGGCCGGCCTGGAGGCCGGCGAGGTCGTCCTGGAGGAGGCGTCGCTGCGGAAGCTGGCCGGCGAGTACACCCGGGAGGCCGGCGTCCGCACCCTGGAGCGGGCCATCGCCCGGCTGCTGCGCAAGGTGGCGGCCCAGCACGAACTCGGCGACCGCGAGCTGCCGTTCACGGTCACGCCCGAGGACCTGCGGGCCCTCATCGGACGCCCGCACCACGTGCCCGAGTCCGCCCAGGACCCGGCCGAGCGGCGGACGGCCGTGCCCGGTGTCGCCACCGGTCTGGCCGTGACCGGCGCGGGCGGCGACGTCCTCTACGTCGAGGCGTCCCTCGCCGACCCGGAGACCGGCGCCGCCGGGCTGACCCTCACCGGCCAGCTGGGCGACGTGATGAAGGAGTCCGCGCAGATCGCGCTCTCCTTCCTCCGCTCGCACGGCGCGGAGCTGGAGCTGCCCGTGACCGGTCTGAAGGACCGGGGCGTGCACATCCACTTCCCGGCGGGCGCGGTCCCGAAGGACGGACCGAGCGCGGGCATCACCATGACGACCGCGCTGGCCTCGCTGCTGAGCGGCCGGCTGGTCCGCACCGACGTGGCCATGACCGGCGAGGTCTCCCTCACCGGCCGGGTCCTGCCCATCGGCGGCCTGAAGCAGAAGCTGCTCGCCGCGCACCGGGCCGGGATCACCACGGTGGTCATCCCCAAGCGGAACGAGGCCGACCTGGACGACGTCCCGGCCGAGGTCCTGGAGAAGCTGGAGGTCCACCCGGTGACCGACGTCCGCCAGGTCCTGGAGATCGCCCTGGCCCCGGCGGAGGTCCCGGTGCCGGTCGCCGCCTGACCCGCACCGACGACGAGGCCCCCGGTACGCGCGCGGAACGGGGGGCGACCCCCGGCGCAAGCCCGGGGGGTACACCCCACCGCCGCCACCATAAAC
>NZ_JBHYKM010000023.1:19925-60624 GCF_042741435.1 Streptomyces sp. NPDC058955
ACCGGGGGCCTCGCCCGTGCTCAGGCCGGGGTCGTACGCCGCACGGCCTCGACGATCACCGAGGCCAGCGAGGGGTCGCCGGCGTGGGAGGCCCGCTGGAGGTCCGCCCCGGTGCCCCGGGCGAGCAGCCGCTCCACGCCCGCCTCGGCGCGCTCCCGGTCGCCCGCGTCCTCCAGGGCGGGGCGGACGTGGTCGAGCAGGGTGTGCAGCACCTCGCCGGCCGGGGCCGGCCGCCAGCTCCGCGGGTCGAGCAGCTCGCCGCCGAGCCCGTACCGGCTGGCCCGCCAGGCGGCGAGCCGCAGCACCACCGTCGACACCGGGTCGGGCAGCCGCCCCCGTCGCCAGTCGCGGGCCGCGGTCTCCACCAGCGCGCGGCTCAGCACCGCGAGCAGGACGGTGTCCTCCACGTCCAGGCAGACGTCGCCGACCCGGATCTCCACCGTCGGGTAGCGGCGGGAGAGCCGGGCGTCGAAGTAGACCATGTGGTCGTCGACCAGCACGTCGCTGGCGAGCATCTCGCGGGTGGTCCGCTCGTACGCCTCCACGTCCCCGTACAGCTCGCTCGGGCCGGACATCGGCCAGCGCTGCCAGAGCTGGTGGCGCCAGCTCGCGTAGCCGGTGTCGACGCCCTGGAAGTAGGGGGAGTTGGCGCTGAGCGCGAGGAGCGGGGCGAGCCACGGGCGGATCCGGTCGAGCACCGCCACCCCCTCCTCGGGCGAGCCGAGGTGGACGTGGACGTGGCAGGCGCAGGCGTACTCCTCGTCGACGAGGTGGGCGTACCGGTCGTGGATCCGCCGGTAGCGGTCGTCCGGGGTGAGCAGGGGGCCGAAGTCCACGGGCGGGGTCGCGAGGGCCGCGACCGCCACCCCGGCCTCCTTGGCCGCCGCGGCGGCGGCGAGCCTGGCCCGCCGCAGCTGGTCGGCGAGCTGGGGGGTGGTGGTGCAGGGGGCGGTGCCGATCTCCAGCTGCTCGGCGTACAACTCGGGCTTCGCCGGTTCCAGGCCCTCGGTGCGCGGCCCGGCGTCGGCGTGCCAGGCGGCGATCTCGGTGACGGTGCCGGCGACGGGCTGCGGGAGCCCGGTCTCGGGATCGACCAGGAGGAGCTCCTCCTCCACCCCGAACGTGCGCAGCCCTTCCCCGCGGTGGTAGATCCACCGCTGCTGGTTCCGCATGGAGCGCTCTCCTTCACGGGCGGACGGTGGTGCGCTGACGGGCGTTCGAACGTGCTTTCTCCAAGGGTGTCCACGAACGTCCCGTCTTCCACCCGTCCTCGCACAGATGGCGCGAAAACGCCCCCCGGAGGTGGACTCCGGGGGGCCAGGCGGGGGAGTCCGCCTAGGAGGCGGAGGAGCCGCGGCGGCGGCCCAGGAGCAGGCTGCCCGCGCCGAAGACGGCGAGCGCGCCCGCGCCGGCCAGGGCGAGCGGCAGGGGGGAGCCGGGGGCGGCGGTGGCCTCGGCGGAGAGCGCCGGCGGCTGCTCGTCGCCGCCGTGGCCCGCGTGGCTCACCGTGGACAGCTCGGCGCCGGCGGCCAGTTCGGCCTCGGTGGGCGCCTCGGCCTTCAGCGCGGTGGTGGTGGCGGCGGCCGTGCCGAAGGTGACGTCCGAGCAGCTGTAGAACGCCTCGGGGCTGTCGTTGCGCTGCCAGACCATGTAGACGACGTGGCGGCCGGTGCGGGCCGGCAGGGCGCCGGTGAAGGAGTAGTAGCCGTCGGTGGCGGTGCGGGTGGTGTTGTACACGGCGACCGGGGTGGCGTCGAGGTCGGACCACTTGAGCGGCTGCGTCGGGTCGAAGCCCGCCTTGGTGACGTACATGGTCATCGTGCCGGAGTGGGCGGCCGTGGCGCGGATCTTGAAGCCGAAGGCGCCGGCGCTGACGGCGGTGGCGGGCCAGTCGGTGCGCGCCCAGTCGAGGGCCCGGTACTTCTCGCGGTTGGCCGAGCAGAGCTTGCCGTCGGGGATGAGGGCCCGGTGGTTGCCGTCGGCGTTGGCGATGTTGACCTCGTTCCAGTCGTAGAGCGGCTGGGTGCCGGAGTCGGCGACGAGGTCCTTGCAGACCTGCGAGTCGGGGCTCTCGGGGCCCTCGGCGTAGCAGGCGGCGACCCGGCTCACGGGGTTGAAGACGGCTCCGTGGGCGGCGGCGGTGGTGGGGGTGAGACCGACGAGCGCGGCGGCGGCGGACAGGGCGGCGACGCCGGCGGCGGTGCGGCGGGTGGACGGCATGCGAGGGCTCTCTCTCGTGCGTGGGGGAGTACGGAACGAGCAACGCGCGCGGGGCGCACGGAAGTTGAAACCCGGGCGACCGGGGTAGAGACTCGCATTGGTCCATACCAATGGGCAAGGGGGTGGGCGGAAAAAGCCCCTGAGCACGCGGAACGGCGGCCCCGGGGGAGCCGCCGCTTCCCCGGAACCGCCGTGTGTCGTGTTCTTCGCGCGCGCTGTGCGCGCGTCAGCCGTTCGCGAGCGCCTGGACCCGCGAGAGGTCGCCGTTGAAGTGGTTGTGGTCGCCGACCGTCGGGCCGGACGAGGTGTACTGCCACATCGTGTAGTACGGCCAGCCGGCCGGGAGTTCGCCGACCTCGGAGGCGTACCGCGCGATCCACAGCGGGTTGGTCGAGGCGAAGCCGGAGTAGTTGCCGGTGCACTGCTTCCACCAGCTGGTCGCCGTGTAGATGACGGCGTCGCGGCCGGTGCGGGCCTTGTACCGGTTGAGGAAGTCGCGGATCCAGGTGACCATCCCGGACTGGGTCTTGCCGTAGCAGGTGGCGCCGTACGGGTTCCACTCGATGTCGAGGACGCCGGGGAGGGTCTTGCCGTCCTTGGACCAGCCGCCGCCGTTGTTGACGAAGTAGTCGGCCTGGGCGGTGCCGGTCGTCGTGTCCGGGGTGGCGAAGTGGTACGTGCCCCGGATCATGCCGACGTTGTACGAGCCGTTGTACTGCTGCGTGAAGTAGGTGTTCTTGTAGTACGTGCCCTCCGTGGCCTTGACGTAGGCCCACTTCACGCCGCTGTTCCAGAGCGTGGACCAGGCGACGTTGCCCTGGTGGCTGGAGACGTCGACGCCCTCCGTCCAGGTGGCGAGGGTGGAGACGCCGCCGGAGTCGGTGACGCCCCGGCCGTCGTGCTTGAGGACGCCCATGCCCATGTGGGCGGTGCCGCGCGCGGGGACCGAGGCGCGGGCGCCCGGGTCGACGGCGCCGGCCTGGCCGGCGAGGGGCAGGACGAGGGCGGTGGCCGCGAGGCCGGCGAGCAGGGTGGTGGAGACGGATCTGCGCACACGCATGGCGTGACTCCCGAGGGGGCGATGGGGGTGGTGTGGACATGTCAGTCACGTGCTCGACGGCGACTCTACGCACGTAGACAGCCGGGGTGGAAGAGGGCCTGGGTTCCGCCGTTGGTCTACTCCTGCGAAATACTGAAGGAGCTGCGGCGATGCCCGCCGGAGCGGGAAACTTTCAGCCGACGAAACACGCGTGGGAGGTGCGGCGTGCGCGCAGGCGGTACGGCCGGTGAAGACGGCGTCACCCCCGGGGAAACCCCCGGCGACCCCGGCGCCGGGGCGGCCGGAATCGCCGGAGCCGGGGCGGCCGGAACCGCCGGAGCCGGTACCGCCGGGGCCGCCGGCGGCGGTTCCCTCGGTGGCCTCTCGTCCGAGCGCGCCCCCGCCGAGCGGGAGTTCCTCGCGCTGGAGCGGGAGCTCGCCGTGTTCCTGCGCCGCGCCCGCGCCCAGTCCGGCGAGATGGCCCGCGAGGTCCACCCGGAGCTGGAGTCCTCCGCGTACGGCCTCTTCGTCCGGCTCGACGACGCCGGACCCCAGCGCGCCACCGAACTCTCCGCCTACTTCGGCGTCGGCAAGGCCACCATGAGCCGCCAGTTGCGCGCCCTCGAACAGCTCGGCCTGGTCGCCCGCGACCCCGACCCCGCCGACGGCCGCGCCTCCCTGGTCCGGCTCACCGACGAGGGCCGCGACCGCTTCCGGCACGTCCGCGACGCCCGCCGAGAGCGGTACGTCCGCAAGCTCGCCGACTGGGACCGCGCCGAGGTCGCCGAACTGGCCCGGCTGCTCCACCACTTCAACCAGCGCTCGGAGGGCTGAACCGGCGGGGCGCCCCGGCCGGGGTCAGAACGCCACGTACACGCCCGTCGCGTCGTCGTGGGTCTTCCACCGGTGGACGCCGCCCGCCGCCGCGTCCGCCGTCTCCAGCGCCCGCACCCGCTGGAGCAGCCCCGCCGGGCCCTCCTTCGCCAGGACCCGGGCGCACTCCGTCCAGTCGCCCGCGCCGAACAGCTCCACCCAGCGGCTCGCCCCGTCCGTGAGCGCCGCCAGCGCCCGCACCTCCGCCAGCGGGGTCGTACCGGTCACCGCCCGCTCCGCCACCGAGGGGTCCGCGGCCGCCGTGAAGAAACCGTCCTCCCGGTTCCGCAGCCGGTCCGTCGCCTCGTGCGAGCGCAGCACCTCGCGCGGGATCCGGTCCAGCCGGTCGTCCCGCACCGCCCGGACCGAGCCGTCCGGCGCCTGGAGCAGCAGCACCGAGTCGGAGAGGACGAGGTGGTCCACCGCCTCCGCGTCCCACCGCGCGAGGACCACGGTCGCCTGAGGCGTACGGGCGTGAGAAAGGTCACAGGTGTCCGCGTGGAGCTCCGCGGTGCGCCGGATTGCCAGGGACAGGATCTCGGACAGCGTCAGATCGGCACGGGAAGCGGACAGTTCGGTCAAAGCGCCGCCGAGCCGCGCGGTGAACCACGGCACCGTGTGCACACAACCGTCATCACCCCGGGGAGGGGTCACCCCGTCCAGGAGGACCAGCGTCCCCCCGTCGCCCGAGGCGGGCAGAGCTGCGGCGGCCCAGTCCTCGTTGGGGCGTTCGGGGCTGCCGGGGAGGGTGGCGACTTCGCTGCGCATGATGTCCAGTGTGCCCGGCTCGCGCGCGCTCTTCACAACACCTGCAAAGGGCCGAAAATGGCCTGTACCAACCAGCGGTGGCCCGTCCGGACGGCGGAACCGTCAGCTCCGGCGAGCTGCGGGCGGGCATCCTGCCAAAGCCCGCCCCGAAGATCCAGCCGGGGCCCCGCACACGCCCCTGGCGGCGGCCACCGGAAGTTGTTCGCCAACTCAGGAGTGTTGTTCACTCGTTCGGGTGGCGGAGCGGCCGATGCCCGTCCCCTGCCGAGAAGCGCTGGAATGGTCGGAAGCCGTACCAGGGGTGGGGGCGGAACCTCGTGACCGGCCGTCACCTCTGCTGTGTGGCGGACGAGTCAAGAATGCGAGCACCGGTGCAGAAGAAGCGGCCTCGGAGCATGAACGGCGCGCGGAGCCAGACCCCCGGTGAGCCGCCGGCCCCCGGCACCCCGTCGAACACGGGAAGCACGCCGTCCGCCGGAACCGGAGCCCCGGCCGGCACCGCCGCGCCCGCTCCCGGCGCGCCCGCGCCGACCCCCGGCGGCCGCACCAAGCGCGTCCGCAACCGTCTCGTCGCCGGTGTCGCCCTCGTCGGCGTCATCGTCCTCGGCGCCGGCGCCCCCGCCGTCCTCACCGCCTCCACCGAACTGAACGAGTCCCGGCGCCTGGTGACCCTCGCCGAACTCGACCGGCAGGCCGTCACCCTCGCCCACTCCCTCGCCGACGAGCGCGACGAGGTCGTCGCCTTCGTCGCCGCCGGCCGCGACGAGCAGACCGGCCCGAAGAAGGACCGGCGGACCCTCACCCCCGCCAAGTCCACCCGGGTCGACCGCCAGATCGACGAGATCCGGTCCGCCGCCCCGGACGCGCTCCGCCGCGAACTGGCCGGCATCGCCTCCGTCCGCCGCGCCGCCGTCACCGGCAAGGGCACCGCCCTGGAGGCCCACAAGGCGTACAGCGACGTCATCGCCAAGCTCCAGGACCTCGCCGAGGAGCTCGCCGAGCGGACCCCGCCGCGCGCCACCGACCCCGGCGTCACCGGCACCGGCCGCGCCCCCGCCGACCTCGGCCGCGCCGTCGAGCAGGCGTCCGCCACCCGCGGCCTCCTCCTCGCCGCGCTCGCCGTCCCGCAGCCCGAGCCCAGCGGCGACCTCCACTACGACGCCACCACCGGCACCTACGTCGCCGACGAGCCGGAGGGCAAGGAGGAGGCCGAGCGCGCCCGCGACCAGCTGAGCGCCGCCGCCCAGCAGGCCCGCGTCCGCGAACTCGCCGCCCTCGGCGACTTCGACCGGTCCGCCGGACCCGCCGCCCGCGACTCCCTCGCCGCGACCGTCGCCGGACCCGAGGTCAAGACCGCCGAACAGGCCCTCGGCCGGCTCACCGACCAGCCCACCCTCTCCGAGGCCGAGACCCGCACCTCCCCGTCCGGCCTCGACGCGGCGCTCTCCGCCCGCGTCGAGCAGATGCGCGGCGTCGAGTCCGCCCTCGCCGCCAAGCGGGTCGAACGGCTCACCGCCCTGCGCGACGACGACGTCACCGCCCTCGAACTGCGCCTCGCCTTCCTCGGCGGCTGCCTGCTGCTCGCCGTCGGCGTCTCCACCTACGTCGCCCGCAGCCTCACCCGGCCGCTCGCCGTGCTCCGCCTCGGCGCCGCCCGGCTCGCCGGCGCACCGGACCCGGCCGCCGAGGAAGCCGTCCGCTTCACCGGCCGCAACGACGAGTTCGCCCAGGTCGTCCGCTCCCTCAACACCCTCCACGGACAGCTCGCCGCCCTCGCCGCCCGCACCGGCCGGCTCACCGACGAGCGGGCCGGACTGGTCGCCGCCCAGGAGGCGGCCCAGGCCGAACTCGCCGCCCAGCGCGCCGAGCTCCAGGGCCGGATCGCCGTGCTCACCGCCGACCTCGAACGGCTCCGGGGCACCGTCCAGCACACCTTCGTCAACCTCTCGCTGCGCAGCCTCGGCCTCGTCGACCGGCAGCTCGGCGTCATCGAGAAGCTGGAGGAGCGCGAGCAGGACCCGGACCGGCTCGCCACCCTCTTCAAGCTCGACCACATGGCGACGGTCATGCGCCGCCACAGCGAGAACCTGCTGGTCCTCGCCGGACACGAGCACGTCCACGGCCACACCGGCCCCGTCCCGCTGGTCGACGTGCTGCGCGCCGCCGTCAGCGAGATCGAGCGGTACGAGCGGGTCACCATCCAGTCGCTGCCGCCGCACGCGCAGCTCGCCGGCTTCGCCGCCGACGACCTCAGCCACCTCGTCGCCGAACTCCTGGAGAACGCCACGGCGTTCTCCCCGCCGGACGCCGAGGTCCAGCTCTCCGGCTGGCTCCTGGAGACCGGCGAGGTCATGCTCTCCGTGCAGGACTCCGGCATAGGGATCCCCGAGCACCGGCGCGCCGACCTCAACGCCCGCCTCGCCGCCGCCGACCCGGAGGCGTTCGAGGGCGAGGGGCTCGGCATGCGGGTCGTCGCCCTGCTCGCCGCCCGCCACGGCGTCGGCGTCGAGCTGCGCGAGCAGAAGCCGGGCGGCACCGCCGCCGTCGTGGTGCTGCCGCTGCCGCTGCTGCCGACCGCGCCGCCGGCCGCCGTCCCCGAGCCGGTACGGATCGCCGGCACCGGCACCGTACCCGTGCTCAACCTCCCCGGCTCGGAGGCCGAGGCCAACTCGAACGCCCTCCCGTCCCGCAGCCGCGACCCGCTCGTGGAAGCGGCGGAACGCGCCTTCCGCGAGGCCGAGTCCGAGCAGCCCGCCCCGGAGCCCGAGCCCGAGCCCGAGCCGGCGTACGAGCCCGAGCCCGAGCCGGAGCCGGCGTACGAGCCCGCCCCGGAGCCGGCGTACGAGGCCGAGACCACGGCCTACGCGCCCGAGGCCCCGGCCTACCAGCCCGAGGCGCCCGCCCCGGAGCCGTACGAGCCCGTCGGGACCGCCGAGCGGCAGCCCGTCGAGTCCGTCTCCGAGACGACACTCCAGGTGCGGCTGCCCGACCCGCCGCCCGAGCCGGACCGCCACGAGCGGGCCGCCGAGCCGCCGGTCACGCCCGTACCGGAGCAGGCCGGGCCCGTCGACGACCCGCAGGTGCCCGGACCGCGGCCCGCGCAGTGGGAGCGCGTGACCGACAAGGGCCTGCCCAAGCGGACCCCGCAGGTGGTCCGCGCCCCCTCCGCGCCCACCGCCCCCCGCCAGGGCTCGGTGGACGCCGAGGCGCTCCGCCGCCGTCTGGGCGGCTTCCACCGCGGCGCCGTGGCCGGACGCCGCGACGTCGAGGCGGAGATAGCAGCAGGAAGCACCGCGCGCACAGAGGAGATGACGGGGGACACAGTCGAGGAGGCACGCAGTTGACCGCCACGGGAACGAGCACCACGAGCACCACCGGCACGTACGGACCGAGCACGGAGGCCCGCAACCTGCAATGGCTGCTGGGCAACCTCGTGGAGGAGGTGCCCGGCGTCCGCTCGGTCGCCGTCGTCTCCTCCGACGGGCTCCTGCTGCTCTCCTCCGACCCCGACGAGCGCCCGGACCCGGCCGCCGACGCGGCCGCCCGCCCCCGGGGCCCGCGCGGCTCCAGCGCCGACCTGGCCACCATCGTCTCCGGCATCGGCAGCCTCACCGTCGGCGCCGCGCGGCTCATGGACGGCGGCGGGGTGAAGCAGACGATGGTCGCCATGGAGGACGGCAGCCTCTTCGTCATGTCGATCAGCGACGGCTCGCTGCTCGGCGTGCACGCCACCCCCGACTGCGACATGAGCGTCGTCGCCTACCACATGGCGCTCTTCGTGGGCCGGGCCGGACACGTCCTCACCCCCGAAGTCCGCAGCGAACTGCGCAAGTCCATGGAGAGCTTCCAGTGACCTCGCTGACCGCCGCCGCCCACCGGCTGCCCGTCCGCGGCGAGGGGCGGCGCCCCGCGCGCGTGCGCCCGTACTCGCTGACCGGCGGCCGCACCCGGTTCGGGCACGTGCTGCTCGTCGAGACCTTCGTCGCCGCCCTGGAAGCGCCGATCGCCCGCAAGGTCCTCACGGACGGCGGCCCCGGCCCCCGCGGGCTGATGCCCGAGATGCGGGCCATCGTCGAAATCTGCCGCCGGATGCGGACGGTGGCGGAGATCTCGGCCCTCCTCAAGATGCCGTTGGGTGTCGTCCGGGTGCTGCTCAGCGACCTGGCCGACCAGGGAAAGATCCGTGTGTACGGGACCGGTCACGGCACCGGCCAGCCCGACCGCGCGCTCCTCGAAAGGGTGCTGAGTGGACTCCGTCGTCTCTGACGCCACCGCCGTCGACACCGCCGTCGACACCCCCGCCGCCTCCCCGGCGGAGACCGTCCCCACCGCCGCCATCCCCGCCCAGCCCGGGCCCGCCACCGGGGAACCCGACCCCGAGGACGGCGCCCAGGACTGGCAGCTCGACCACACCCGCGCCCCGATCGCGACGAAGATCGTGGTCGCGGGCGGCTTCGGCGTCGGCAAGACCACCTTCGTCCGCGCGGTCTCGGAGATCACCCCGCTCCAGACCGAGGCGCTGATGACCCGGGCCAGCGAGGAGACCGACGACCTCACCGCCACCCCGGACAAGCTCACCACCACCGTGGCGATGGACTTCGGCCGGATCACGCTCGACAACGACCTGGTGCTGTACGTCTTCGGCACCCCGGGCCAGCAGCGCTTCTGGTTCATGTGGGACGACCTCGTGCGCGGCGCGATCGGGGCGATCGTGCTCGCCGACACCCGCCGGCTCACCGACTGCTTCCCCGCGCTCGACTACTTCGAGAGCTGCGGCCTGCCGTACGTCGTCGCCGTCAACCACTTCGAGGGCACCGAGAGGTTCGAGCCGGAGGACGTCAGGGACGCCCTGACGATCACCCCCGAGGTCCCCGTGGTGATCATGGACGCGCGCAAGCGCTACAGCGTCGTCGAGACCCTGCTCGCCATGGTCGAGCACGCGCTCTCCGCGACGCCCGAGTAGCCGCCCCCACCTCCCCGTTCTCGCCAGGAGCTCCACCCATGCGGAAGATACTCATAGTCGGCGCCGGACAGTCCGGTCTCCAGCTCGCCCTCGGCCTCCAGTCCCACGGGTACGAGGTCACCCTGATGTCGAACCGGACCGCGGACGAGATCCGCTCCGGCCGCGTCATGTCCACCCAGTGCATGTTCGACACCGCGCTCGGGCACGAGCGCGACCTCGGCCTGAACTTCTGGGAGTCCCAGGCCCCGAGGATCGAGGGCCTCGGCGTCTCCGTCGCCGGCCCCGAGTCCGCCCGTCTCATCGACTGGGTCGGCAAGCTCGACGGCTACGCCCAGTCCGTCGACCAGCGCGTGAAGATGGCCGGCTGGATGGAGACCTTCGCCCAGCGCGGCGGACAGCTCGTCATCCACGGCGCGGCCGTCGGCGACCTCGACTTCTTCGCCCGCCGCTACGACCTGGTGCTCGTCGCCGCCGGCAAGGGCGAGCTGGTCTCCATGTTCGGCCGCGACGCCGACCGCTCCCCGTACGCCGAGCCGCAGCGCGCGCTCGCCGTCGCGTACGTGCACGGCCTCGGCCCCCGCCCCGAGCACCCCGACTTCGACGCGGTCCGCTGCAACATCGTGCCGGGCGTCGGCGAGCTCTTCGTGATGCCGACCCTCACCCTCGGCGGCCGGGCCGACATCCTCTTCTGGGAGGGCATCCCCGGCGGACCCGTCGACGCCTTCCAGGGCGTCAAGGACCCCGCCGAGCACCTGGCGCTGACGCTGGAGCTGATGGAGAAGTTCCTGCCCTGGGAGTACGCGCGCGCCACCCGGGTCGAGCTGACCGACGCCGGCGGCACCCTCGCCGGCCGGTACGCGCCGACCGTCCGCCACCCGATCGGCCGGCTCCCCGGCGGCGGCCTGGTCCTCGGCGTCGCCGACGTCGTCGTCGCCAACGACCCGATCACCGGCCAGGGCTCCAACTCGGCGTCCAAGTGCGCCGCCGCGTACCTCGCCGCCATCGTCGAGCACGGCGACCGGCCCTTCGACGAGGAGTGGATGCGGTCCGCGTTCGACCGCTACTGGAAGACCGGCGAGCCGGTCACCAAGTGGACCAACGCCATGCTGGCCCCGCCGCCGGAGCACGTCCTCAACCTGCTCGGCGCGGCCGGACAGCTCCAGCCGGTCGCCGACCGCTTCGCCAACGGCTTCGACGACCCGGCCGACTTCGAGCACTTCTTCTTCGACCCGGAGAAGGCGTCCGCCTACCTGGCCTCGGTCGCCGGAGCCTGACCTCCGCCGCCGGACCCCGTGTCGTACCCCTCGTCCGAGCCCTCCCGGGCACCCTCCGGGAGGACCGGCGGGGTGTACGAGGCCAGGGCCGTGCCGCCGGGATCCGGCCGTACGGCCCCGAGCAGCGGGTTCGCCGCGACGGGGGAGACCTTCACCCGCCCGCCCGGACGCGGGGCCTGCACGACCAGGCCCTCGCCCAGGTAGAGGGCCACGTGCGTGGCGCCCGGGAAGTACACCACCAGGTCCCCGGGGCGCAGCTCGTCCAGCGCCACCCGGGGCAGCCGCGCCCACTGCTCCTGGCTGGTGCGCGGGATCTCCCGGCCGGCCGCCGCCCAGGCCCGCTGCGTCAGCCCCGAGCAGTCGTAGCTGTCCGGGCCCTCGGCGCCCCACTCGTACGGCTTGCCCAGCTCGCCGACGGCGAAGGCCAGCGCCTCCGCGCCCGCCCGGGACGGGGTGAGGGCGGGGTCGAGGACGCCGGAGTCGAGGAGTTCGCGCTGGGCTCCGGCCGTCTGGGTCCGCTCCAGCTCGGTCAGGCGCGCCAGCTGCTCGGCGGAGAGCGAGGCGAGCAGCCCCTCGACCTCGGCGAGCTTCCGCCGCACCTCGTCCCGCCGGGTCCGCTGCCGCGCGGCGAGCGTCTTCTGCCGGCCGAGCGCGGTGCGGGAGGCGGTGGCCAGTGCGGCGGCCCGGCGCTCGGCGGCCTGGAGCCGGGGCACGGCGGAGGCCCGGTCGCGGGCCGTGCGGTCCATCAGATGCCGTGCGTCGAGGGCCGACTGGGGGTCCGGGGCGAAGAGCAGCCGCAGCGGGGACGCGTAGCCGGTCCGGCCCTGGTACTGCTCCCGGGCCAGCCGCCCCGCCTCGGCCCGGCCCCGGGCGAGCGCGGTGCGGGCGGTCTCCAGGTCGGCGGTGACCCGCCGGGTGTCGGCGTTCTGGAGCCGCAGCGCCTCCTCGGCGGCGTTGAACCGCTCCGTGGCCTCCTCGGTCTGCCGGTAGAGGGTGCGCAGCCGGGTGAGCAGCGTCGCCACGGAGTCCCCGCCGGGGGGCGCGAGCGCGGCGGCGTCGTCGGCCTCCGCGGCAGGAGCGGCTTCCGCCTCCGGTACGGGCTCCGGCACGGTGTCGGGGTCCACCGGGCCGACCGGTTCCGCCGCCGGGTCCGCCCAGGCGACGGGCGCCGATTCGGCGGGCGGATCCGCCGCGGGCTCGGGCGGCACGGGCACGGCCGCCGCCGTGCCGGTCAGGGCCGTCAGCGCGGCCAGCGCTCCCGTACAGACCGTGCGCAGCAGCCTTCGCGACACGTCACCACCACCTCCAGAGCGGGCTCCGGAGGCATCATGGCGCGTCGATTCATCCGATTACCGTACGAAGCGGGGCGCGCCCTCCCGGCTCACCCGTTCGGCTCTCCGCCGGGCGCACCGGGCTTGCCGGGGCCGTCGGGCTCGTCGGGCCGGGGGCTCGGCTTGGACCACGGCCACTTCAGCTCGCGCCGCTCGCGGCCCTCGGGGGCGTACTCGTAGACCCAGCCGCGCTGGAGGCCGAGCCGCTTGGTGTGGCCCGCGGGCTCGCGCCGGTACGTGTACAGCACGGGCGGCCGGCCGTCGTGGGCCGGCACCGGCACCTCGTACCACTTCGGCGGGTGGCCGGTCGCGCCGAGCAGGATGGGCAGCACCCGCCCGTCGAGCGGGCCGCCGCGGAAGGGGGTGTTCTCGCTTCTCACCCCACCAGTCTCTCCCGGCCGCCCCCGGCGCGGGCGGTCAGAGCAGGTGCGCCGCCTCGCCGGCGAGCGGCACCAGACGGCGGGCGAGACCGGCGACCGGGCCGTCGGGGGTCTCCTGGGCGAGCAGCCGCCGGACGACCGCCGCGGTTTCCTGGTCGCTCGCGGAGCTCGCCACCAGGAGCGCGACGAGGTGGTCGACCAGCCAGTCGCGCAGCGCGCCGGCGTCCGGCCGCTTGCCGTCGCCGAGCCAGAGGAGGGAGGCCGCCTCGACGGCCGCGATCCAGGTGCGGACCAGCATCCCGAGCCGCCCGCCCGGCCGCTCCACGCCCAGGTGGAGGAAGATCTGCCCGGCCGCGGCCCGCCGCACCTCGTCCACGATCGCCGCGGTGTGCGCGGTCTCGACGACGCTCCCGCCGCGCAGCAGCGCGCTGAAGCCGGCGTCGTGGCCGTCCACGAAGGCCAGGTAGCGGTCGAGGACCCGGCCGAGCCGCTCGGTGGGCGGGCCCTCCGGCGGCTCGGCGAAGCAGCGGTTCAGGGCGTCGGCGGAGGAGCGCAGGGCGGCCTCGTACAGCTGCTGCTTGCCGCCGGGGAAGTAGCGGTAGACCAGCGGCCGGGAGACCCCGGCGGCCTCGGCGACGTCGTCGAGCGACACGTCCTCGGGGGCCCGGTGCGCGAAGAGCCCGAGCGCGGCCTCCAGGAGCTGGCCGCGCCGCTCCTCGACGCTGAGCCGGCGGTACGCGGGGGAGGCGGCGCTCGTCATGCCCGCAGCGTAACCCCGGTACCGTCCGCTCCGGCGCCCTGGCCGGAACCCGCCCCTCGGCGGCCCCTGGGGCCCTGGCCGGAACCCGCCGCCTGCGTCCCTCAGGCCAGCAGCCCCGACGAGCGCCACAGCCGGCGGCCCGGGCCGCGCAGCACCCCGATGTCGTCGAGGAAGTCCGTCAGGCGCCGGGCGCCGGACTGCATGACCTCCCGCCGGTGCCCGCTCGCCCGCACCTGGGCGACCGCCTCCCGCCGGTCCAGGCCCACCGCGTCGTACACCGCCGGATTGACGAAGCAGGTGGAGAAGACCCGGGCGGCCTCGCCGCAGCTGAGCCGGGTGAACTCCCGCTCCCAGCGCGGCGCCGTCACCATCTGGCGGCGCAGCTCCTCGCGGGCGTACCGCACGTGCCGGGCCTCCTCCACCACATGGATCCGGGTGACCCCGCGCACCAGCGGCTGGACCCGCTCGTCCGGGAAGGTCAGCCGCTGCATCCAGTCGAGGATCTCCTCGCCGAGCAGGGTGGCGGCGAAGGAACCGGGCGTGGTGGAGACGGTCTTCAGGACGCGGGCGAGGTTGTGGTAGACCCGCGGCACCGGGTACTCGCCGGTCCCGCTCTTGCGGATCAGCCGGGCGAACATCATGGAGTGGCGGCACTCGTCGGCGATCTCGGTGAGCGCGTACCCCACGTGATGGCTGGTCAGCGACTTGTCGTAGATGTGCCGGACGAGCAGCTGCATCAGGATGATCTCGAACCAGATGCCCAGCGAGGCGAGCGAGGCGGCCTCGTGGCGGGAGAGCGCGATCCGCTGCTCCTCGGACATCCGGTGCCACAGCGGGGTCCCGTAGAGCGAGACCAGCTCCGGCGGCCAGTACCACTTCCCGTCCTCGAAGGGCGCGTCCCAGTCGAGTTCGGCGTCGGGGTCGTGGGAGTGCTTGCGGGAGGACTCCAGGAGCCGTTCGGCGAGCCGCTCGCGGTCGCGGAGCGGCCCCAGCGCGTCCCGCAGCAGGGTGAGGTCGGGCTCGGTGAAGGGGCTCATGGCGAAGACACCTCGTGGGCGGAGGGTTCGGGTTACCGTCGGTCACTCGCTATCAGACTGCCCGTCAGCAAGCCCGTCAATCCCTTCCGCACGACTTGTTGACGCTTCGTCCAGCAACGTGTGAGCCTGCTGACGACGGCTGACGTGCCGTCAGGCCGGAAGGAGTGGTCGATGTCGACGCACGAGCTCTACGTGAACCCGCCGTCCGGACCCGGCCGGGAGATCCCGGCCACCGGAGAGGCCCGCTTCTCCTGGGAGTACGACATGGCCGAAGCCGGCCGTGACCGGCTCCTCGCCCTCTACCAGAAGGGCAAGGACAAGCAGTGGGACGGCGCCCGCCGCATCGACTGGGACCTCCAGGTCGACCCGTACGACCCGCTCGGCACCCCCGACGAGACGCTCGCCCTGTACGGCACCCGCCACTGGGCCAAGCTCACCGAGAAGGACAAGGGCGAGCTGCGCCGCCACTACGCCTCCTGGAACTTCAGCCAGTTCCTCCACGGCGAGCAGGGCGCCATGGTCTGCGCCGCCCGGATCGTCGAGTCCGCGCCCGACCTCGACGCCAAGTTCTACTCCGCCACCCAGACCATGGACGAGGCCCGGCACGCCGAGATCTACGGCCGCTTCCTCCACGAGAAGATCGGGATGCTCTACCCGATCGACGACCACCTCCAGGCCCTCCTCGACGACACCCTCCGCGACTCCCGCTGGGACATGCCCTACCTCGGCATGCAGGTGCTCATCGAGGGCCTGGCCCTCGCCGCCTTCGGCATGATCCGCGACACCACCGACAAGCCGCTGCCGAAGCAGATCCTCGCCTACGTCATGCAGGACGAGGCCCGGCACGTGGCCTTCGGCCGGATGGCGCTGCGCGACCACTACAAGCAGCTCACCGACGCCGAACTGCGCGAACGCGAGGAGTTCGTCATCGAGGGCTGCTACCTCATGCGGGACCGGCTGCGCGGGGTCGAGGTCCTGGAGAACTTCGGCGTCGGGCGGAAGGAGGCGGAGGAGTTCAGCGAGCGGAACGAGTTCCTGCACCTCTTCCGGAAGCTGCTGTTCAGCCGGATCGTGCCCTGCGTCAAGGACATCGGCCTCTGGGGCGAACGCCTCCAGAAGGCCTACCTCGACATGGGCGTCTTCGACCTCGGCGACTCCAACCTCGACCTGCTGATGACCCAGGACGAGGAGATCGCCGAGCGGCTGGACGCGGAACGCTTCGCGGCGGAGGAGCGCGAGCGGGTCGCCGAGGTGGAGCGGGCGATCGAGGACGGCGCGGCGGAGGAGGACTGACGGTCCGGGGTCCGCGCCGCCGTGACGCCCGGCCGCCCAGCGCGGCCGGCCCGAGGGGCGGGCCGGGGGAGCCGGCGGGCGCGGGCCGGGAGGGCCGGCGCGCCGATCAGCCCGTACCGCTCGCTCCGGGCGCTCCGCGAGGGCGGGCGGGGGGAGAGGGCGGGGCGTCCGCCGGCGGGGTGTCGGTGGGGCGTGGGCCCGGGCGAGTGCCCGGGGCGCCCCGGGGGCGGGGCGGGGACGCCTGCTCCGTCGCTCGCGCGCCCCGCGCGCCCGGCGCGCCGGACGCCCGGGCCTCCGCCTCCAGGCGCAGCGCCTCCCGCATCACGTCCCGGGCGATCGGCGCCGCGCTGCCGCCGCCGCTGATGTCCGTACGGGACGCCTCCGCGTCCTCCACGACCACCGCCACCGCCACCGCCGGCCGGCCCGAGTCCTCCGCCTGCGCCCAGGCGATGAACCAGGCGTACGGGGTCCCCGTGTTGCCGAGGCCGTGCTGCGCGGTGCCCGTCTTGCCGCCGACCCGGGCCCCGGGGATCGCCGCGTTCGCGCCCGTCCCCTCGTCCACCGCCCGCACCATCAGCCGCTGGAGCTGGAGCGCGGTCGACGGGCTCATCGCCTGCCGGTGGGTGCGGCGCGGGGTGCGGTCCACGGTCGTGCCGCCGGAGGTCGTCGTCCGGTCCACCAGGTACGGCTGCGCGATCTCCCCGGTGTTGGCGACCGCCGCCGCCACCATCGCCATCTGGAGCGGGGTCGCCGTCGTGTTGAACTGCCCGATCGACGACAGCGCCAGCTGGTCCGGGCTCATGTCCCGGTCGAAGTTGGACCTCGCCACCCAGGACGGCACCCGCAGCGTCGCGTCGTCGAAGCCGAACCGTTCCGCCGCCTCCACCATCCCGGCCAGTCCGACGTCCACGCCGAGCCCGGCCATCACCGTGTTGCAGGACCACTGGAGGGCGTACGCGAGCGAGGCGTCCTCGCAGCCCCGGGCCTCGTTCGGCAGCACCTGCCGGGTGCCGGGCAGCACGAAGGGGTCCGGGGTGTCCGTCGGCGCGTCCACGTCCCGCACCACCCCCGAGTCCAGCGCCGCCGCCGCCGTCACGATCTTGAAGGTGGAGCCGGGCGGATAGGTCTGCCGCAGCGCCCGGTTGAGCATCGGCTGGTTCGGCGAGGTGGTCAGCCGGGTCCAGGCGTCCTTCACGTCCGGGCCGGTGCCGGAGAGCACGCCCGGCTCGTACGAGGGGGAGGAGACCAGCGCCAGGATCCGGCCGCTCGACGGTTCGAGCGCGACGACCGCGCCGCGCTTGCCGTCGAGCCCCCGGTAGGCGGCCTCCTGCATCGGGGCGCGGATCGTCGTCACCACGTCGCCGCCGGGGGAGCGGCCCCGGGTGAGGTCGTTCCACAGCGGCAGCGGCGCCAGCATCGGGTCGGTGCCGGCGAGGATCGCGTCCTCCGCGTGCTCGACCATCGTGGTGCCGTACGTCTGGGAGGCGTAGCCGGTCACCGGCGCGTACAGCGGACCCCGGCGGTAGGTCCGCTCCCAGCGCAGCTGCTGGCCGCTGTCCCGGGAGCCGGTCACCGGCTTCCCGTCGACGACGATCGCGCCGCGCGGCTCGGCCCAGCGGGCGATGGCGCCCCGCCGGTTGGCCGGGTTCGCGTCCAGCTCCCCGGCCTCGACCAGCATCACCCGGGCCGCGTTGACCAGCAGCGCGACGAGCAGCAGCAGGCAGAGCGCGGCGGCCCGCCGGATGTACCGGATCACCGGCCGGCCTCCACCCGGGCCAGCTCGCCGGTCTCGGCGGTCTCCGGCTGCGGGGCCCGCGCCGAGTCGCTGACCCGGATCAGGAGGGCGACGATCACCCAGTTGGTCACCACCGACGAACCGCCCTGCGCCAGGAACGGCATCGCCATGCCGGTCAGCGGGATCAGCCCCATCACCCCGCCCGCGATCACGAAGACCTGGAGCGCCACGATCGACGCCAGCCCCACCGCGAGCAGCCGCCCGAAGGGGTCCCGCAGCGCGAGCCCGGCCCGGTAGCCGCGCGCCACGAAGAGCGCGTACAGCAGGAAGAGCGCGGTCAGCCCGACCAGCCCCAGCTCCTCCCCGGCCGTCGCCAGGATGAAGTCCGACTTGGCGGCGAAGCCGATGAGGACCGAGTGGCCGAGACCGAGGCCGGTGCCGAGCATCCCGCCGGCGGCGAAGGCGAAGAGCGACTGGGCGAGCTGCCCGGGCCCGTCCCCGGCCCGGATGGAGGCGTACGGATCGAGCCAGTCCTCCACCCGGCCGTGCACGTGCGGTTCGACGGAGCCGATGAGGAAGGCCCCCGCGCCGGCCAGCAGCAGCCCGATCGCGATCCAGCCGGTGCGCCCGGTGGCCACGTACAGCATGATCACGAAGAGGCCGAAGAAGAGCAGCGAGGTGCCGAGGTCCCGCTCCAGGACGAGGACGCCGACGCTCAGCAGCCAGATCGCCACGATCGGCCCGAGCACCCGCCAGGTGGGGAACTGGAACCTCCAGATCCGGCGCCCGGCGTACGCGAGCGCGCTGAGGTTGGCCGAGAGGTACGCGGCGAAGAAGACCGCCAGCAGGATCTTCGCGAACTCCCCCGGCTGGAAGGAGAGCCCGCCGATCCGGATCCAGATCCGGGCCCCGTTCACCGCCGGGAAGAAGATCGGCAGGATCATCAGGGCGAGCGCGGCGGCGACGGAGACGTACGCGTACCCCTGGAGGGCGCGGTGGTCGCGCAGCACGAGGACGACCACGATGAACAGCGCGACGCCGAGCGTCGACCACACCAGCTGCGTGGTGGCCGCCTGGTCGCGGGGGGTCTCCAGGTCCAGCCGGTAGATCAGCACCAGACCGAGCCCGTTGAGCAGCAGGGCGATCGGCAGCAGGAGCGGATCGGCGTACGGGGCCCGGAACCGCACGGCGAGGTGCGCGAGCAGCGCGAGGAGCCCGAGCCCCGCCCCGTACCGGGCGGCGTCCGGCGGCACCGCCCCGTCGTGGGCCAGGCCCACCGAGGCGTAGCCGCAGACGGAGATGAGGACGGCGCCGAGGAGCAGCACCAGCTCCACCCCGCGCCGCTTCGGACCCCGGACACCGGGCGGCGGCGCGCCCGGGGGCGCGTCCGTGGTCCGAGGTGCGGTCATGGTCGGCAACGTAGCAAGCCGTATGCCGTATGTCCCTTTTGTGTGACGGTGTGCCGTGAGGGCTGTTCATCCCTCCGGGCCGTCGTCCGCGAGCCGCACGTACTCCGGCAGCCGGATCCGCGCCTCCGCCCCGCCGTCCGGGACGTTGGCGAAGGCGAGCTCCGCCCCGATCACCCCCGCCTGCCCCACCGCGATCGTCAGGCCCAGACCGTGCCCCTTGCCGCCGCTCTCGGTGCGGAAGCGCTGCGGACCGGAGGTGAGGAGGTACTCCGGATAGCCCGGCCCGTGGTCCCGCACGGTCACCGCCGGCCCGTCCACGGTCACCACCACCGGCGGGCGGCCGTGCCGGTGCGCGTTGGCGACCAGGTTGCCGAGCACGCGCTCCAGCCGCCGCCGGTCGGTCTCGACCTCCGCGTCCCGGACGATCCGCACCTCCGTCGCGGTGCCCGAGGCGCGCACCACCCGCTCGACCAGCGGCCCGAGTTCGTGCACGGCCAGGTCGACGGTCTCGTTGCGGGCGTCGAGCCGGGAGATCTCCAGCAGGTCCTCGGTCAGCCCCCGCATCGCCCGCACCCGGTCCCGCACCAGCTCCGCGGGCCGCCCCTCCGGCAGCAGCTCGGCGGCGGCCGACAGCCCGGTCAGCGGGGTCCGCAGCTCATGGGCCACGTCCGCCGTGAACCGCTGCTCGCTCTGCAGCTTGCGCTGGAGCGAGGAGGCCATGGTGTCGAGCGCCCCGGAGACCGTCGCCACCTCGTCCTGCGGGCGCCGGGGGTCCTTCGTCCGCGGGTCGTCCACGCGCGCGTCCAGGTCGCCGGCGGTGATCCGGCGGGCCACCTGCGCGGTCGCGTGCAGCCGGCGGGTGACCCGGGTGACGGCCGCGACCCCGACGGCCAGGGTCGCCGCGATCGCGAGCACCGAGGAGCCGACGATCGACCGGTCGAGGGCGTCGATGGTCCCCGCGCCGAGGCTGTGGTCGAGCCGGACGGCGAGCGCGTGCCCGTCCGCCGGGCCCGCCGCCCACACGGTGGGCCGGCCCTCGTGGTCGGCGATCATGGTGCCGCGCTCGCCGCGTGCCGTCAGCCGCCGCAGCGGCTCCGGCAGCCCGTCCGGGTCGAGCCCGGCGGACGGCGGCAGCGGCTCGCCCGCCTCGTACAGCCGGGTCACCTCCACCAGCCGGGCCAGCGCCTTCTCCCGGGCGTCCCGCTCGGTCTGCCCGGTCACCGAGACGTGCACCAGCGTGCCGAGCAGTGCGGCCAGCGCGCAGCACATCACGGCGATGAAGACCGCGGCCTTCCAGGTGAGCGTCGCGGTCCAGGCGGGCGCCCGGGGCCGGCGGGCGCGGCGCGCGGTCACGGGACGGGCTCCGGACGCGGCGAGGTGCTGCGCGGGGCCGCCGTCGGCGTGCGTACGGGCACGATCTCGTCGCGCGCCGGAAGCATGCTGTGCTGCCGCTCGTCCCACGACCACGCGGTGCGGTACTCGTACCCGGGGATCCCCGCCGAGGCGGCCCGGACGATCAGGTCCCGGCCCGCCAGCTCCACGCTGATCACCTGCTCGACCGTGGACATCACCCGGGTGAGCCCGCCCCGCTCGACGAGGTACACCCGGACGGCGACCTGCTGCTCGGGCATCCGGATCCCGACGATCAGCTCGTCCCGGCCGTTCCCCGTGAGGTCCCGGTAGTACGGCGAGAGCACCGGGCAGGCCGCCGGCGCGGTGTCGCAGGCGAGGATCGCGCGGGCGGTCTCCTCGTACATCCCGTCGCCGCCGGTGTACGTGTCGGGGTGGGCGGCCACCTCGGCCCGGACCACCGCGACCGGGTCCACGGTCCGCACGTCGGCGCCCCGCACGGTGATCCCCGGCACCCGCTCGGTGTCCGTCTCCCCGTAGTCGACGGGCGGGTCCGAGGCGGGCGGCAGCTCCGGCCAGAGCCGCACCGGCCCCACCGCCGTCTCCACCGGCCCGTCGCTCCGGAGACCGCCGTCGCCGCCGCAGCCCGCCGTCGCCACGCCGAGCACGGCGACGGCGGCGAGGGCACGGACGGCGGTGCGGACGCTCACGGGGCTCCCGGGTCGGAGGGGCGGTCTCGGAAAGACCATATGTCCAAATGGAGAAGGACATCCCTCTTCGGGGGTGGAGCCCGGCGGACACCGCGCCCGTCAGGGGCCGTCGGGGGCGGGCACGGGCACGGCTCGGCGGACGTCGCGTCCGTCAGGCGTCGTCCGGGGCGGGCGTGGCCTGGCGGGGCCGCGCCCGTCGGGGGGGGGCGGGGGGGGGGGGCGGGAGCCTGCGGCCCGGGGGCGGCGGCCGCGGGGGGGGGGGGCGGTGCGGGCGGGGGGGGGGGGGGGGGCCCCGCCCGCCGGCGGGGGGGGGGGGGGGGTGGGCGGGGGGGGCCGCCCCGGTCGGCCGTCGCCGGGGGTCGGCGACGGCAGCAGGCGCAGCGCGTCCGCGGCCGGCGGGGAGAGGGGCACGTCCGGCAGGTCGGGCAGCGGGACCCAGGCCACGGCGTCGGTGGAGCCGCCGGTCTCGGCGACCACGGGCACTCCGGCTTCGGCCTCCTCCGCGCACTCCGGCCCCTCCGGCCCCTCCGCCGCCTCCGCCCCCTCCGCCGGCTCGACGGCGTAGAAGAGCGCGGTCAGATGCCAGGTGACGCCGTCCCGCCGGACCCCGTAGCTCCGCGCGTCGAGCAGCCGGACACCGGCCGCCTCCAGACCGGTCTCCTCCCGAAGCTCCCGGACCAGTGCCTCGACGGGCTGCTCGCCCGGGTCGACGCCCCCGCCCGGCAGATGCCACAGGCCCGGCGCGAAGACCGGCGAGGCGTCCGACAGGCGCGTCAGCAGCATCCGCCCCTCGCGCACCACGAGCGCGTACGCCGACACCCGGGCCCGGACCCGGACCGGGGCCGTCCCGGTCACCCGCCGTCCCCCTCCGCCTCGGCGTGGCCCACTCCCTCCGCCGCCCGGCCCCCCGGGCGGCCCGCACCCTCCGCCGCCCGCCCCTCGCGCCACGGGCCCGGTCGTTCCATCCGGGCCAGGGCCGCGCGGCACAGGGTCAGGAGCTTCTCGTCCTGGTGGATGTCATGGCTGCCGGAGGCGCCCTCCCGGGCGTTGTGCCGCCGGCGGCGGGTCAGCTCGGTGAGGATCGGCAGCTGGGCCTCCGCCGCGGCCGGGCCCATCTCGGCGAGGCACTCGGCGATGTCCACGCGCGCGTGCCGGTTCTCCTCCCAGGCCGCGAGCAGCACCGGCAGCGCCCGCCCCGTCTCCCCGGACACCCGCCACAGGGCCGCCGCGCACCGCACCCGCTCCCACAGGTCACGCGAGGTCAGCCCCGGCCGCAGCGCCCGCGCCGCCCCGGCCGCCGCCGGGCCGATCGCGCCCAGCGCCTGCGCCGCCGCGCACCGGTCGGCGCCCGACGAACCCGGCCGCAGCCACCGCACCAGCACCGGCACCACCGCGTCCGCGTCGCCCTCGACCTCCCACAGCGCGCGCGCCGCCGTCGTGGCGACCGTCGCCGAGTCCGAGGCCAGCAGCTCCCGCAGCTCCGGTACGGCCTCCCGGGCCGCGGGCCCGAACGCGCCGAGGGTCCGCGCCGCCGCCTCCCGCACCCAGTCGCGCCGGTACCCCGGCGCCCCGCGCAGCACCCGCAGCACCTCGGGCAGCGCCTGGCCGCCCCGTACCGCCGCCAGCGCGTACAGCAGCGGCGCCGCCCGGTCGTACAGGTCCTCGTCCAGCTCCACCGCCGCCAGCCGCCGCCGCAGCAGCGGCGCGAGCCCCGCCGCGGCCGGCCCGAGGCCGTCGACCGCGTACAGCAGTTCCCGCCGCACCTCGCCCGGGCCCTGGAGCGCCCGCGCGAGCAGCGGCACGGCACGGGCGTCGCCGCTCCGCGCCAGCGCCAGCAGCGCGCCGTCCCGCCCGGTCCTGCCGGTCAGCTCCGCGAGGCCGCCGGAGGTCGCCGGCGCCCCGCCCGGCCCCCGCGCCAGGACGTCCGCGAGTGCGTCGGCCGCCGGGGCCGTCCGCTCGAAGAGCCGCTCCAGGAAGGAGGTGGCGGCCTCCCGGAGCCGCGCGTCGGGGTCGGCGAGCTGCGCGCCGACGAGCCGCACGACCTCCTCGTACCGCCCCCGCCAGAGCCGTATCAGCCCGCCGCACAGCCAGATCGCGTCCGACCGCTGCCCCGGGTCGGGGCTCCGCAGCTGCGCCACGATCAGCGCGATCCGGTCGTCCACCCGGTCGTCCAGCGCGCCGTGCAGGGTCCGCAGCAGCTCCTCCGTCCACGGCGTCCGCCGCCCCGCCACGTGCTCCTCCAGCAGCTCGCGCACCTGCCCCACGAGCGTCACCGGCATCCGCGCGGGACCCGGCTCGCCGCCCCCGTCGTCCGGCTCCGGCGCCGTCCGGATCTCCTCCAGGAGCTCCGTCACGCGCCCCACGATGTCGTCCGGGATCCGACCGGGGGAGCACCGCGCGAGCTGCGCCAGCGCCGCGAGCCGCAGCCCCGGGTCCTGGGCCGCCCGCGCCAGCCAGCCCAGCCAGTCGACGGTCTCGGCGCGCAGCGAGGCGTGCCGCAGCGCGATCCGCCCCACCGCCTCGACCAGCGCGAGCCGCACCTCGGTGTCCGGCTCCACGGTCAGCCGCTCCCGCAGCAGGGTCAGCACGCGCGCGGGGTCCGGGTGCAGCGAGGCCAGCGCCACCGGCGCGGCGAGCCGCACCTCCGGGTCGGCGTCGTCGACCAGGCCGAGGAAGACGTCGGCGCCGGCGGCGACGGCGGCGGCCGCCATCGCGAAGTTCGCGGCCGGGACGAACCCGGCGTCGTCCCCGCCGGGCCCGGCCGGCCCGTCCAGGTCGTCGTCCTCGTCGTCGAGCTCGATCCCGCCGATGCTGGTGAGCAGTTCGACGATGCCGCCGCGGTCCTGGACGACGGGATCCGCGACCAGTTCGAGCAGGAAGGGGATGCAGGCGAGCGTGGAGTCGTACACGTCGCCCTGGTGGTGGACCGCGCCGTACATGCCGTCGAGGCCGGCCTCCCGCTCGGCGGGGTCCGGCGAGGCGAGACCGCGGAGCAGCGCCGGAACGTCGTCCGCGGGGCCGTACGCGTGCCCCAGCGAGGCCCAGTCGACCTCCTCGATCCCCGTGAGCATTGCCAGGCCGCCTTCCCCGTGAGCCCTCTACCAGGCAGCAAGTGTGCACCACAGGAAGGACATCGACGCCGAACCGGCGCCACCCGCCCCACGACCGGGGAACGTTGCGCTCGGTTTGCGCCATGTACGGTGCGCGGACCCGCCGTTGTGCGCGAAAAGGCCCCCACGCGCGTGCATGAGGGCCGGGTCGCACGCGCGCGTGAGGGTGGGTTGGCGCGTGCGGGTGAGGGCGGGGTCGGCACGTGCGCGGGAGGGACCGGGGCGGCACGTGCGGGTGGGACCGGGTGGCACGCGCGCGTGCGGACCGGTTTGGCACGTACGGGTGGGGCCGGCCGAAGCCGCGGCGGTCGGCCGGCGGGGGCCGGTGGTCGCACGCGCGCGTGGGGCCGGTGGGGGAGCGGGCGTCTCACACCCCCTCGCCCCGGAACCGTACGAACGCGGGGGCGCCGGCCTGCCGTCCGGCGACCTGCCGCAGCTCCACCGCCAGCGGACGGGCGAGCCGCAGCACCGGACCGTGCTCGGGATCGGTCTCCGCCGTCAGCCCGCCGCCGGCCTCCGCGACCCGCGCCCCGGCCTGCCGCGCCTGCACCGGGGTCAGCCGGGGCACCGTCGTCAGCGTCCGCCCGTCCGGCAGCCGGACCAGCAGCGCCCGGGGCCGCCCGGCCGGCCCCACCAGCCCGATCAGCTCCGCGTCCACGGTCTCGGAGTGCCGCACCTTCCGCCAGGCCCAGGTGGCACCGGAGCGGTACGCCGAGCCCATCGCCTTGGCCACCACCCCCTCCACGCCCGCCTCCCGCAGGTCCCGGAACCAGCCGCGCGCGGTCTCCTCGTCGCCCGTCGCCAGCACCCGCTGCAGCGGCGGCCCGGCCTCGCTCAGCGCCGCGCCCAGCAGCTCCCACCGGTCCCGCAGCGGCAGCGCCCGGACGTCCCGGCCGGGCACGGCGAGCAGGTCGAAGGCGATGTACGAGACGGGCACCCCGGTCCGTACCCGGTCGGCGTGCGAACGCAGCAGATCGGTGAAGCTCAGCCGCCCCTCGCGGTACGCGCACAGCTCCCCGTCCAGCACGATCCCGGGCGGCAGCGTGGCCGCCAGCGCCGCCGCGATGTCCGGGAACTCGGGGGCGAGGTCGCGCCGGGACCGCGACTGGAGCACCACCCGCCCGCCCTCCAGGACGAAGGCGAGCGCCCGGAAGCCGTCGAGCTTGAGCGAGTACTGGAGCTCCCGCGGCGGCGGCGCCTGCGCCGGGATCTCCTCCACCGACCGCGGCCGCATGACGTCCACCGGCGGCACGAGCACGACCCCGCCCCCACCGGCGTCGCCGTTCACGGCACGCCCCCCGCCCGCCCCGCGTCGAACAGGGGCCCCAGCAGCTCCCCGTACCGCTCCAGACGTGGCGCGATGTCGCCCATCACGAAGGCCAGGTCCGCCGGGTCCGCGCACGCCTCGACCTCCTCCCAGGTGACCGGCGCGGAGACGGTGGGCCGCTCCCGGGCCCGGAGGGTGTAGGGGGTGGCGGTGGTCTTGGCGGCGGCGTTCTGGCTGTGGTCGACGAAGACCTTCCCGGCGCGCAGCGCCTTCGTCATCCGGTGCGTGACCAGCCGCGGCAGCTCCGCCTCCGCCTCGACGGCGAGCCGCTTCGCGTACGCGGAGACCTGCCCGGACGGCGTCGGCACCACCGGGACCAGCAGATGGAGCCCCTTGGCGCCGGAGGTCTTGGCGAAGGCGGTCAGACCGTCCCCGGCGAGCCGTTCGCGCAGGTGGAGCGCGACCCGGCAGCAGTCGACGACGGTGGCCGGCGGCCCCGGGTCGAGATCGAGGACCAGCCGGTCGGCGACGGCGGGGGAGGCGGCGGTCCACTGCGGGGTGTGGAACTCCACGACCAGGTTGGACGCCCACACCAGCGACGGCAGGTCCTGGACCATCACCTGCCGGGCGCGCGGGTCCTCGGTGCGCGGCACGGGCGTGGTGGCCACCCAGGCGGGCGTACCGGGCGGCGGATTCTTGGTGAAGAAGAGCTGCCCGCCGGGCCCGTCCGGATAGCGCAGGAAGGAGACGGGCCGGTCGCGCAGATGCGGCAGGATCGCGGCCTCGACGGTGGCGTAGTAGTGCAGCAGCTCGCCCTTGGTGGTGCCCGTGGCGGGGTGGATGACCTTGCCGAGGTTGCTGAGCGTGATGCGCCGCCCCGCCACCTCTGTGATGGGCGTCATACGATGAGACTCCCATGTTTCCCGCCGGACCGGTACGAAGGGGACGAATCGTGCGATCGATCTGGAACGGCGCCATATCCTTCGGCCTGGTCAGCATCCCGATCAAGCTGGTGAACGCCACCGAGAGCCGGTCCGTCTCCTTCCGCCAGATCCACGCCGCGGACGGCGGCCGGATCCGCTACCGGAAGGTCTGCGAGCTGGACGGCGAGGAGGTCGGGCAGGCCGAGATCGGGAAGGCGTACGAGGACGCCGACGGGACCATGATCCCGATCACCGACGAGGACCTGGCCGCGCTGCCGCTGCCCACGGCCAAGACGATCGAGATCGTCGCCTTCGTCCCGGCCGGCGACATCGACCCGCTCCAGATGGACGCCGCGTACTACCTCTCGGCGAACGGGGTGCCGGCCGCCAAGCCGTACACGCTCCTGCGGGAGGCGCTGAAGCGCAGCGACAAGGTGGCGGTGGCGAAGTACGCCCTCCGGGGCCGGGAGCGGCTCGGCATGCTCCGGGTCGTGGACGACGTGATCGCCATGCACGGCCTGCTCTGGCCCGATGAGATCCGCGCGCCGGAGGGCGTGGCCCCGGAGACCCCGGTGACGGTCCGTGACGCCGAACTCGACCTGGCGGACGCCCTGATGGCCACCCTCGGCGAGGTCGACATCAGCACCCTCCACGACGACTACCGCGAGGCGGTGGAGGAGATGATCGCGGCGAAGGCGGCGGGCGGGGAGGGCGTGGCGCCCCCGGAGCCGGGCGAGGAGGGCGGCGGCGGCCAGGTGATCGACCTGATGGCGGCGCTGGAGAAGAGCGTCCGCGAGGCGAAGGAGGCCCGCGGCGAACCGGCCGCGGTCACGGACATCACGAGCCGCCCGGCGAAGAAGGCCCCGGCGAAGAAGGCGGCGGCGAAGAAGACGACGCCCGCGAAGAAGACGGCCGAGAAGGCGACGGCGGCGAAGAAGACGGCAGCCAAGAAAGCAACGAAGGCGACGAAGGCGACGAAGACAACGAAGACGGCGAAGGCGGCACCGAGGAAGCGCACCGCCTGACCCCGGGACGCCCCTGAACCACCATCGGCCCCCTGTCTCCCTCCCGGAGACAGGGGGCCGAATCATGCCCGAACCGCACCCGTACCGCACCCGAACCGCACCCGTACTGCGCCCGCACCGCGCCCGTACCGCACCCGAACCGCGCCCGCCCCGCGGTCGGTTGACATGCCGCATAGCGGACAGCCCACGCCGTCCTTCGGACAACAGATGGTCAAATTCTTGTTGCATACCTGTCAAAGATCCCGTTCTCCTGGCACGCTCCCCTCCGCGTCACCCCCCACATGAACCCCCACGCGTTTCAGCGAAGGAGCCCGCGTGATCCGCCAGCAGTCCTCGCACCGCCGGACCGTCGTCCGCACCGCCGCCCTCGCCGCCACGGCCGCCATGGTCGTCGTCGGAGTCCAGACCGGAACGGCCGGAGCCGCGGTCGTCAACGAGACCGGCACCGAGGCCGGGGCCACCGCCCTCGTCCTCAGCGCCCCCCAGCGGGCCGCCGCGATCCAGCAGGCCCAGTCGTCGGCCGCCGCCACCGCCCGCGCGCTCGGCCTCGCCGACAAGGAGAAGCTGGTCGTCCGCGACGTCGTCAAGGACGCGGACGGCACCGTCCACACGCGGTACGAGCGCACCTACGAGGGCCTGCCGGTCCTCGGCGGCGACCTCGTCGTCCACCAGAAGAAGAACGGCGCCCGCTCCACCACCAAGGCGACCTCGGCCCGCATCTCCGTGCCGACCACCGTGTCCGCCACCGAGGCGCGCGAAGGCGCCCGCAAGGTGATCTGGGCGGCCGGCGGCAAGCCCGTCCTCGCCTGGGAGACCGTGGAGATGGGCCACCAGCACGACGGCACGCCGAGCGAGCGCCACGTCATCACGGACGCCGCCACCGGCAAGGAGCTGCACTCCTACGAGGCGATCGAGACGGGCGTCGGCAACACCCAGTACAGCGGCCAGGTCACCCTCGGCACCTCGCCCGGTTTCACCCTCACGGACGCCGCCCGCGGCGGCCACAAGACGTACGACCTGAAGGGCGCCACCAGCGGCACCGGCACCCTCTTCACCAACTCCACCGACACGTGGGGCAACGGCCTGGCGAGCAACCGCGAGACCGCGGCCGCCGACGCCCACTACGGCGCGGCCGTCACCTGGGACTTCTACAAGAACGAGCTCGGCCGCAACGGCATCCGCGGCGACGGCGTCGCCGCCTACTCCCGCGTCCACTACGGCAACGCCTACGTCAACGCCTTCTGGTCCGACTCCTGCTTCTGCATGACGTACGGAGACGGCGCCGGCAACGCCAAGCCGCTGACCTCCCTCGACGTCGCCGGCCACGAGATGACCCACGGCCTGACCGCCTCCACGGCGAACCTCCGCTACAGCAAGGAGTCCGGCGGCCTCAACGAGGCCACCTCCGACATCCTCGGCACCTCGGTCGAGTTCTACGCCAACAACGCCACCGACGCGGGCGACTACCTCATCGGCGAGAAGATCGACATCCGCGGCAACGGCACCCCGCTCCGCTACATGGACAAGCCCAGCAAGGACGGCAACTCCGCCGACTACTGGTCCAGCAGCCTCGGCCGCCTCGACGTCCACTACTCCTCGGGCCCGGCCAACCACTTCTTCTACCTCCTGGCGGAAGGCAGCGGCACCAAGACCATCAACGGAGTCGTCCACAACTCCCCGACCTACGACAACTCCACCCTCACCGGCATAGGCCGCCAGAAGGCCTACCAGATCTGGTACAAGGCCCTCTCCACCTACATGACCTCCTCCACCACCTACGCCGGCGCCCGCACCGCCACCCTCTCCGCCGCGTCGGACCTCTACGGCGCGACCTCCCCCGAATACAACGCGGTCAACGCCGCCTGGAAGGCCGTCAACGTCAAGTGACGTAAACCCCCCGTGCCCCCGGCCCCGAACCGGGGGCACACCCCTACCCGGCCCCCACGCGCCACCCAGACAAGCAAAAGACCCCGTGATCAGCGTCTCCACTGATCACGGGGTCTTTCGGCACTTCCTGCGAAGTGCCCCCGGCAGGATTCGAACCTGCGCACACGGCTCCGGAGGCCGTTGCTCTATCCCCTGAGCTACGGGGGCGTTGTCGCTGCTTGGCGGCGACGGGTGAAACCTTACCAGCTCTCGCGGGGTGCCTGTGAACAGGTATTTCCGGGGCGTCACCAGGGGGGTGTTCGCTCGCACGGGTCGGAAGTGGGCAAAACCCGGACGCAGCCCCTCGGGGCGGCCTACTCTCGTTCACGTGTCAGGCATGTCCGGGCGGGTGCTCGTTGTCGACGACAACAAGGTCATCCGGCAGTTGATCAGGGTCAATCTCGAACTCGAGGGGTTCGAGGTCGTGACCGCGGCCGATGGCGCCGAGTGTCTGGACGTCGTGCATCGCGTCCGGCCAGACGTCGTCACCCTCGACGTCGTCATGCCACGGCTCGACGGCATCAAGACCGCCCAGCGGCTGCGGGAGGATCCGCGGACCCGGCATCTGCCCGTGGCCATCATCAGCGCCGGCGGGGAGGGCGAGGCCGCCCCGGCGGCGGACGCGTTCCTCGCCAAGCCCTTCGAGCCGGCGGAGCTCGTACGGGTCGTCCGGCAACTGCTGCACCGGGAGCCCCGGCAGCGGCGACAGGCCGGTGCGCCCGACGCGGGAGAGGAGCCGTCCGCAGGGGACGGTGGCCAGGGCAGACCCGCGGCCGGGAGCGTACGCCCCGGGCGGTGAGTGTCAGTTCCGTGTCGGTGTCGGTGTCGGTGTCGGTCGGGGAGGGTGGTTCCGACCTGGGGGTTTCCTGCTCGGGGGGCCGTGGGTGCCCGGATGGCGAAACCGGTTCGCGTTCCGACCCCCCTCCTCCCCTAGGCTGGGACCGTGACCCCCGCGGACCTCTCCCTCACCGTGCAGCACGCCGTGCGCCGTGCGGTCGCCGAGGGTGCGCTGCGGGTCGACGTCCCCCCGCGCGTGAAGGTCGAGAAGGCCCGGCCCGGAGGGGTGGGGGAGTACGCCAGCAGCGTCGCCCTCTCCCTCGCCCGGCCCGCCGGACGCCCCGCGCTCGACGTCGCCACCGTGCTCAAGGAGCGGCTGGACGGCGCCGCCGGGATCCTCGCCGTGGACATCACCGGGCCCGGCTTCCTGAACTTCACCCTCCGGCCCCAGGACGGCGCCGCGCTCGTCCGGGCCGTCCGGACCGCCGGGCTCGCCTACGGGCGGAGTGACGCGCTCGCCGGGGACACCGTCCGGTTCGAGCCGCCCGTCGAGGCCCGCGCCGCCGTGATCGTCGACTGTCTGACCGGGCTGCTGCGCGGCCAGGGCGCCGACGCCGGCGTCGAGGCCGGCGGCGAGCGGCCGTACGTCCACCCCGGTACGGACGAGACCGAGGCGCTCGGGACCGACGCCGCCCGGTGGCGGCTGCTGCGGGCCGCCCCGCACGACCGGCCCCTCGACGGGCCCCCGCTCCTCGTACGGCACGAGCGCAATCCGCTCTTCCGCGTCCAGTACGCCCACTCCCGCGCCCGGCGGCTCCTCGTCAACGGCCGGCAGTTCGGGGTCCTCCCCGACGACGGGACCGACGTCGAGCACCCGCTCCTCGGGCTGCTCCGCGACCACCCCGAGGTCCTCCTCGCCGCCGCCCGCCACCGCGCCCCCGACCGGGTCGCCCGGCACCTCGAAGCCGTCGCCGACGCGCTGCTCGGCTTCCAGCACAGCGTTCTGCCGCTCGGCGACGAGAAACCCTCGGCCGCCCACCGCTCCCGGCTCGCGCTCGCCGAAGCCGCCGGGACGGTGCTCGCCGGTGGCCTCTCCGTGCTCGGCATCAGCGCACCCGACCGGATCTGAAAGAGCTGACCAGACATGAGCCGTTCCGCCCACCCCGCCGGCCCCCGCCACGCCGACGTCCTCCCCGAGGGCCACTACACCGCGCCGCCCGCCGACCTGAACACGCTCGACCCCAAGGTGTGGGCGCGGACCGTCGCCCGCGACGAGCAGGGCGTCGCGACCATCGGCGGACTGCGCGTCACCGACCTCGCCGAGGAGTTCGGGACCCCCGCCTACTTCCTCGACGAGACCGACTTCCGCACCCGCTGCCGCGCCTGGGCCGACGCCTTCGGCCAGGACGCCGACGTCTTCTACGCCGGCAAGGCGTTCCTCTCCCGCGCCGTCGTCCGCTGGCTGCACGAGGAGGGGCTCAACCTCGACGTCTGCTCCGGCGGCGAGCTGTCCACCGCGCTCTCCGCCGGGATGCCCGCCGAGCGGATCGCCTTCCACGGCAACAACAAGAGCGAGGCCGAGATCCGGCGGGCCGTCGAGGTCGGCGTCGGCCGGATCGTCCTCGACTCCTTCCAGGAGATCGTCCGGGTCGCCCACATCGCCCAGTCGCTCGGCAAGCGGCAGCGCGTCCAGATCCGCGTCACCGTCGGCGTCGAGGCGCACACCCACGAGTTCATCGCCACCGCCCACGAGGACCAGAAGTTCGGCATCGCCCTCGCCGGCGGACAGGCCGCCGAGGCCGTGCGCCGGGCGCTGAAGCTCGACGGCCTGGAGCTCATCGGCATCCACTCGCACATCGGCTCGCAGATCTTCGACATGGCCGGCTTCGAGGTCTCCGCCCGCCGCGTCGTCCAGCTCCTCGCCGAGGTGCGCGACGAGCACGGCGTCGAGCTGCCCGAGATCGACCTCGGCGGCGGCCTCGGCATCGCGTACACCTCCGAGGACGACCCGCGCGAGCCGCACGAGATCGCCAAGGCGCTCGGCGAGATCGTCACCCGCGAGTGCGAGGCCGCCGGACTGCGCACCCCCCGGATCTCCGTCGAGCCCGGCCGCGCCATCGTCGGTCCGACCGCCTTCACCCTGTACCGGGTCGGCACCATCAAGCCCCTCGACGGGCTGCGCACGTACGTGAGCGTCGACGGCGGCATGTCGGACAACATCCGCACCGCCCTCTACGACGCCGAGTACAGCGTCAGCCTCGTCTCCCGCGTCAGCGACGCCGAGCCGATGCTCTCCCGGGTCGTCGGCAAGCACTGCGAGAGCGGCGACATCGTCGTCCGCGACGCCTTCCTCCCCGCCGACCTGGCGCCCGGCGACCTGATCGCCGTGCCCGCCACCGGCGCGTACTGCCGCTCCATGGCGAGCAACTACAACCACGCCCTCCGGCCGCCCGTGGTGGCGGTCCGCGACGGCGAAGCAAGGGTCATCGTCCGGCGCGAGACGGAGGAAGATCTCCTGCGTCTCGACGTCGGCTGATGAAATAGTCGGGTGGTGGAATCGATGTCTCAGGATCCGGACGGACGGCTGAATCGCCCGTCCGGTGAGTGAGACTGGTTCCCACCCCCGTCAGAACCGTAGAGATACGAATCAGAAGTACGAGAAACGAGGTCGGATGATGCGTACGCGTCCGCTGAAGGTGGCGCTGCTGGGCTGTGGAGTTGTCGGCTCCGAGGTGGCGCGCATCATGACGACGCACGCCGACGACCTCGCCGCGCGCATCGGCGCGCCGATCGAGCTCGCCGGCGTCGCCGTCCGCCGGCCCGACAAGGTCCGCGGCGGCATCGACCCCGCGCTGATCACCACCGACGCGACCGCCCTGGTGAAACGCGGGGACATCGACGTCGTCGTCGAGGTCATCGGCGGGATCGAGCCGGCCCGCACCCTCATCACCACCGCGTTCGAGCACGGCGCCTCCGTGGTCTCCGCCAACAAGGCGCTGCTCGCCCAGGACGGTGCGACCCTCTACGCCGCCGCCGAGCAGCACGGCCAGGACCTCTATTACGAGGCCGCCGTCGCCGGCGCCATCCCGCTGATCCGGCCGCTCCGCGAGTCCCTCGCCGGCGACAAGATCAACCGGGTGATGGGCATCGTCAACGGCACCACGAACTTCATCCTCGACAAGATGGACTCGACCGGCGCCGGCTACCAGGAGGCCCTGGACGAGGCCACCGCGCTCGGATACGCCGAGGCCGACCCGACCGCCGACGTCGAGGGCTTCGACGCCGCCGCCAAGGCCGCCATCCTCGCCGGGATCGCCTTCCACACGCGCGTGCGCCTCGACGACGTCTACCGCGAGGGCATGACCGAGGTCACCGCCGCCGACTTCGCCTCCGCCAAGCAGATGGGCTGCACCATCAAGCTGCTCGCGATCTGCGAGCGGGCCGCCGACGGCGGGTCCGTCACCGCGCGCGTGCACCCCGCGATGATCCCGCTGAGCCACCCGCTGGCCTCCGTCCGCGAGGCGTACAACGCGGTCTTCGTCGAGGCGGAGGCCGCCGGGCGGCTCATGTTCTACGGCCCCGGCGCCGGCGGTTCGCCGACCGCCTCGGCCGTCCTCGGCGACATCGTCGCCGTCTGCCGCAACCGTCTCAACGAGGCGACGGGCCCCGGCGAGTCCGCGTACACCCAGCTGCCCGTGAGCACCATGGGCGACGTGGTGACGCGGTACCACATCAGTCTCGACGTGGCCGACAAGCCGGGCGTCCTCGCCCAGGTCGCGACGGTCTTCGCCGAGCACGGCGTATCGATCGATACCGTGCGCCAGCAGGGCAGGAATGTAAGCAGCGGCGACGCAGTCGCCTCCGTTGAGGGTGGCGGCGGGCGACGGGAGGGCGGCGAGGCGTCCCTCGTCGTCGTCACCCACCGCGCGGCCGACGCCGCCCTCTCCGGGACGGTCGAGGCGCTGCGCAAGCTCGACACCGTGCGCGGTGTCGCCAGCATCATGCGTGTTGAAGGGGAGTAAGGACCCATGACCAACAAGGGCACCCACCAGTGGCGCGGCATCATCGAGGAGTACCGGGACCGCCTTCCGGTCACGGACACGACGCCGGTCGTCACGCTCCGTGAGGGCGGTACGCCGCTCGTCCCCGCTCAGGTCCTCTCCGAGCGCACGGGCTGCGAGGTGCACCTCAAGGTCGAGGGCGCCAACCCCACCGGTTCCTTCAAGGACCGGGGCATGACGATGGCCATCACCCGGGCCAAGGAGGAGGGTGCCAAGGCGGTCATCTGCGCCTCCACCGGCAACACCTCCGCCTCCGCTGCCGCGTACGCGGTGCGGGCCGGGATGGTCTCGGCCGTGCTGGTGCCCCAGGGCAAGATCGCGCTCGGCAAGATGGGCCAGGCCCTCGTGCACGGCGCGAAGATCCTCCAGGTCGACGGCAACTTCGACGACTGCCTGACGCTGGCCCGCTCGCTCTCCGAGAACTACCCGGTGGCGCTGGTCAATTCGGTCAACCCGGTCCGCATCGAGGGCCAGAAGACCGCCGCGTTCGAGATCGTGGACATGCTGGGCGACGCCCCCGACATCCACGTGCTGCCCGTCGGCAACGCCGGCAACATCACGGCCTACTGGAAGGGCTACACCGAGTACGCCGCCGACGGCATGGCCACCCGCCGGCCGCGCATGTGGGGCTTCCAGGCGTCCGGTTCGGCCCCGCTGGTGCGCGGCGAGGTCGTCAAGGACCCGTCGACCATCGCCACCGCGATCCGCATCGGCAACCCGGCCTCGTGGCAGTACGCGATCGCCGCGCGCGACGAATCGGGCGGCTTCATCGACGAGGTGACGGACCGTGAGATCCTGCGCGCCTACCGCCTGTTGGCCGCGCAGGAGGGCGTCTTCGTGGAGCCCGCCTCGGCAGCCTCGGTCGCCGGTCTGCTGAAGGCCGCCGAGCAGGGCAAGGTCGACCCGGGCCAGCGGATCGTCTGCACGGTCACCGGGAACGGCCTGAAGGACCCCGACTGGGCCGTCGCCGGCGCCCCGCAGCCGGTCACCGTCCCGGTGGACGCCGCGGCCGCCGCCGAGCGGCTCGGACTGGCCTGATCCCGACGCCCCGAACGGGGGAGTGGATGCTCGGGAGCGAGCGGAAACTCCCCCGACCGGGTGAGGCCCCTGGTCGAAACCCGATCAGGAACGTACATAGGCGCACAGGTTGGCGCGCGACACGCATCGTGCGCCTCCCGTGCGCCCTATGTCGCCACAGAACCTTCCTTCGATAGGCTGTACCGAACCCGCCCCGGCGCATGTGCGCGGTGTCGTCGCCGTGGTCGCCTCTTCGCGACCGAACGGCCGAAACGGCCCCCCGGGTTCCCCAGCACTTCTCTTGAACACCCCGTTGCCGCAGTCAAGGAGAGTCATCGAGCGATGGCCGGTCCCGCGTTCCGCGCCGCCGCCGTACGGGTGCGCGTCCCCGCCACCAGCGCCAACCTCGGCCCGGGCTTCGACGCCTTCGGCCTGTCGCTGGGCCTCTACGACGACGTCGTCGTCCGGGTCGCCGACTCCGGGCTGCACATCGACATCGCCGGAGAGGGCGCCGAGACGCTCCCGCGCGACGAGAAGCACCTGCTCGTACGCTCCCTGCGCACGGCCTTCGACCTGCTCGGCGGGCAGCCGCGCGGCCTGGAGGTCGTCTGCGCCAACCGGATCCCGCACGGCCGCGGCCTCGGCTCCTCCTCCGCCGCCATCTGCGCCGGCATCGTCGCCGCCCGCGCCGTGACCATAGGCGGGGACGCCAAGCTCGACGAGGCCGCCCTCCTGGAGCTGGCCACCGAGATCGAGGGCCACCCCGACAACGTCGCCGCCTGTCTGTTCGGCGGCTTCACCCTCGCGTGGACCGAGGCCGGCGCCGCGCGGGCGATCAGGATGGATCCCTCGGATTCCATCGTTCCGGTGGTTTTCGTGCCCGGGAAGCCGGTGCTGACCGAGACCGCCCGGGGCCTGCTGCCGCGCACCGTCCCGCACGTGGACGCCGCCGCCAACGCCGGTCGCGCCGCCCTCCTCGTCGAGGCCCTGACCCGCCGCCCCGAGCTGCTGCTCGCGGCCACCGAGGACCGGCTGCACCAGGAGTACCGGGCCCCCGCGATGCCGGAGAGCATCGCACTGGTGAACCGGCTGCGGGCGGACGGCGTGCCCGCGGTCATCTCCGGCGCGGGCCCCACGGTCCTCGCGCTGGCCGACAACGGGACGGCCGACAAGGTCGCCCTGCTCGCGGGCGAGGGCTGGGCCGCCAACCGGCTCGACCTCGACGCGTCCGGAGCGAGCGTGCTGCCGCTGGCGCCCTGACGGCGCGGCGGCGGACGCCGTACGGGACGCCGGGCAGCGTCCTGAACACGCGATTGCCGGTGAGTGAGAGGGGGAATGTTTGTTGGAGCCGGTAGTGTTAACCTCAAGTCTGCACCCGACCTCTTTGTGGAGCGGTGCGGAGTGTCCCCTCAGGGACCACCCATTCTTCCGGGAGCCTCCCCAACTGCCTGAGCAGCCTGCCTGAGCAGTTTCGAGCACGCTCCGGAACCGGCACGACACCCCTCGCTCTTTCCACGCGAGGGCCGAGCAGGGGGCGCTCGGGCCGGACCCACAGCACGTTTTCTCTCCTCTCGCCGCATCCCGGCGGGACCACCGCCCCGGACACGGTCCGCCAACCAGGACCGCTGCCGGACAGCACAACCGGTCGCCGAGCCACAGGGCCGACGTCCGCTCCAGGGAAGGACCCTTCGTGAGCGACACCACCGATCTGATGGGCGTGACTGCCGACGACACCGTCGACGCCGCCGCGCCCGCCGCAGGTGCTGCCAGTGGCGGCACCGCACGGCGCCGCCGCTCCGGCACCGGCCTCGAGGGCATGGTCCTGGCCGAGCTGCAGCAGGTCGCGTCCGGCCTCGGCATCAGGGGCACCGCGCGGATGCGCAAGAGCCAGCTGATCGAGGTCATCAAGGAGGCGCAGGCCGGTTCCGGCTCCGCCGCCCCCGCCAAGACCGAGGCCGCCGCCGAGGCCAAGCCGAAGCGCCGCGCCACCTCCAAGGCCCGCACGGGCGAGACCGCCGAGGCCGCCGAGCCGAAGGCGGAGAAGGCCGAGCCGGCCCCCGCCCAGCAGCAGATCGACATCCCGGGCCAGCCGTCGAAGTCCGCCGAGCAGGCCGACGAGCAGCCGGCCGGCGAGCGCCGCCGCCGCCGTGCCACCGCCCCCGCCGGTTCGCCGGAGGGTGCCGAGGGCGCGCAGGCCGTGAAGACCGAGACGCGTACCGAGGCCAAGGGCGAGCCGCAGGGCGACAAGGCCGAGGCCGCCGTCGACGGCGCCGAGGGCCGCAGCCGCCGGGACCGCCGCGACCGCCGCGACCGCCAGCGCGAGCGCGGCAAGGGCGACGACCAGCAGCAGGGCGGCGGCCAGCGCAAGGACCAGCAGCGCCAGGGCCAGGGCCAGCAGCAGGGCCAGGGCCAGGGTCAGGGACCGCAGGGCGGCGGCTTCCAGGACGACGACGACTTCGAGGGTGGCCGTCGCGGCCGGCGCGGCCGCTACCGCGACCGCCGCGGGCGTCGCGGGCGCGACGAGTTCGCCGCCGGCGAGCCGCAGGTCTCCGACGACGACGTCCTGATCCCCGTCGCGGGCATCCTCGACATCCTCGACAACTACGCGTTCATCCGGACCTCCGGCTACCTGCCCGGTCCGAACGACGTGTACGTCTCCCTCGCCCAGGTCCGCAAGAGCGGTCTGCGCAAGGGCGACCACCTCACCGGCGCGGTCCGCCAGCCGAAGGAGGGCGAGCGCCGCGAGAAGTTCAACGCGCTGGTCCGCCTGGACTCGGTCAACGGCATGGCGCCGGACTCCGGCCGCGGCCGCCCCGAGTTCAACAAGCTGACCCCGCTCTACCCGCAGGACCGGCTCCGCCTGGAGACCGACCCGGGCGTGCTGACCACGCGGATCATCGACCTCGTGTCGCCGATCGGCAAGGGCCAGCGCGGTCTGATCGTGGCCCCGCCGAAGACCGGCAAGACCATGATCATGCAGGCGATCGCCAACGCGATCACCCACAACAACCCCGAGTGCCACCTGATGGTCGTCCTGGTCGACGAGCGTCCGGAAGAGGTCACCGACATGCAGCGGTCGGTGAAGGGCGAGGTCATCTCCTCGACCTTCGACCGCCCGGCCGAGGACCACACCACCGTCGCCGAGCTGGCCATCGAGCGCGCCAAGCGCCTCGTCGAGCTGGGTCACGACGTGGTCGTCCTGCTGGACTCCATCACCCGCCTGGGCCGCGCGTACAACCTCGCGGCGCCCGCCTCCGGCCGCATCCTGTCCGGTGGTGTCGACTCGACCGCGCTCTACCCGCCGAAGCGCTTCTTCGGTGCCGCGCGCAACATCGAGGACGGCGGCTCGCTGACCATCCTGGCCACCGCGCTGGTCGACACCGGCTCGCGCATGGACGAGGTGATCTTCGAGGAGTTCAAGGGCACCGGCAACATGGAGCTCAAGCTCGACCGGAAGCTCGCCGACAAGCGGATCTTCCCGGCCGTCGACGTCGACGCCTCGGGCACCCGCAAGGAGGAGATCCTCCTCGGCAGCGACGAGCTCGCCGTCACCTGGAAGCTCCGCCGCGTGCTGCACGCGCTCGACCAGCAGCAGGCCATCGAGCTGCTCCTGGACAAGCTCAAGCAGACGAAGTCGAACGGCGAGTTCCTGCTGCAGATCCAGAAGACGACGCCGGGCGGCAACAACGACTGAGGTCGAGGAGACCTCGGTCACACGACGGAGGTCGGCCCCACGGCCGTAACCCGTTCGTGACCTGCGCGAACACGGTGCCCGCCACTCATCGAGTGGCGGGCACCGTGCGTTGCCGACAGCTCGCTCACCGAAACCTCACAGGTCCGTATGCAACCCTTTCGGGTGCTTCGCCGTCACAAAAGGTGAACCATAGGCCCGAGGGAAGACGATGACCGAGCAGATCCAGAGCGGGCGCGCACGCGGAGGCGCCACCGGACGCCGCCGCAAACCGCCCGCCAAGCGCCGCCGACGCACGGGCATAGCCGTGTCCGGCGCCCTCGCCGTGCTCGTGCTGGCCGGCGCCGGACTCGGCTACGTGTTCCTCAAGCTCGACGGGAACCTCCAGGGCGTCGACATCAACGCCCAGCTGGGCGCCGACCGCCCCAAGAACGTCGACAACGGCTCGATGGACATCCTCGTCCTCGGCTCCGACTCCCGCTCCGGCGACAACGGCGCCTACGGCAAGGACGAGGGCGGCGCCCGCTCCGACACCGCGATGGTCGTCCACGTCTACGAGGGCCACAAGAAGGCGAGCGTCGTCTCCATCCCGCGCGACACCCTCGTCGACCGCCCCGCCTGCACCGACGGGCAGGGCACCGAGGTCGCCGGCGAGAGCCGCGCCATGTTCAACACCGCGTACGAGGTCGGCGGCCCCGCCTGCGCCGTCAAGACCGTCGAGGCCATGTCCGGCATCCGCATGGACCACTACATCGAGGTCGACTTCACCGGCTTCAAGAAGCTCATCGACACCCTCGGCGGCGTCGAGATCACCACCACCCGGGCCATCAAGGACTCCAAGAGCCACCTCGACCTGGAGCCCGGCACCCACACCCTCGACGGCGAGCAGTCCCTCGGTCTCGTCCGCACCCGCAAGAGCGTCGGCGACGGCAGCGACCTCGGCCGCATCCAGCTCCAGCAGGCGTTCATGAAGGCGTTCATCGAGCAGGTCAAGGGCATCGGCCTCGGCACCAACCCCAAGAAGCTCCTGGACGTCGCCGACGCCGCCACCAAGGCCATCACCCCGGACTCCGAGCTCGACACCGTCCAGGAGCTGATGGGCTTCGCCCAGGGCCTCACCGGCATCTCCGCCGGAAACGTCCACATGGTGACACTTCCCGTCCAGTACGACCCCGCGGACCCCAACCGGGTCGTCCCCGTCGAGGAGAAGGCGCAGCAGGTCTGGACGGCCCTGGAGGGCGACCGCCCGATCCCCGCCTCGGCCACGAAGGACACCGCCACCGGCAAGGCCGAGGGCGTCGTCCGCTAGACCCGCGGCCCCCGGGAATACCGCCGCCCGCACCCCGGTTTGGGGAGATGCGGCCGGTCCTGGCAGACTGGTACGTCGGCCCCGGTTCACGTCCGCCGCAACCCGCGGCGACGACCCGGCGCCCTCCCGGAACTAGGAGACACCTTGAAGCGCGAGATCCACCCCGAGTACGTCGAGACCCAGGTCAGCTGCACCTGTGGCGCGTCGTTCACCACCCGCAGCACCCTGACCGAGGGCACCATCCGTGCCGAGGTCTGCTCCGAGTGCCACCCGTTCTACACGGGCAAGCAGAAGATCCTCGACACGGGTGGCCGCGTCGCCCGCTTCGAGGCCCGCTTCGGCAAGGCCGCCGGCTCCGCCAAGAAGTAGCGAGCCCCCGCGCCCGGCCTGGGGCCCCCCCCCCCCGGGGGGGCCGGGCCCGGGGGGGGTGGGGGGGGGTGGCACAGACAGA